>DASYGQ010000391.1:0-6951 GCA_035999585.1 Bacteroidia bacterium
CTCATGGACCTCAACATCTTCAAAACAGAGGTAGGCATGATGGTGATGGCGGCAGCGATATTCGATGACCTGACGGGATGGCTGGCTTTTTCGGTTGTGCTGAGCATGGTAGGACAGGAGGGGGACATTCACAACATCTGGTACACCATTGCCATGATCATTGGCTTCGGTCTTTTCATGCTTGTCATTGGCAGGAAAATCATTGACAGGGCACTGCCCTGGATACAAACCAAACTGAGCTGGCCCGGTGGTGTTCTTTCCATCAGCCTTGGATTTTGTTTCTTCGGAGCTGCCTTTACCGAATACATCGGCCTTCATGCCATTCTCGGTGCATTTATCATGGGCATTGCCTTTGGTGATTCAGTGCACCTGCACGACAAAGCCCGTGAGATCATTCACCAGTTTGTGATGAATGTATTTGCTCCTCTGTTTTTTGTTTCGCTCGGATTGAAGGTCAACTTCATCCAGAATTTCGATCCGGTGCTTGTTTTGATCGTTCTCTTCCTGGCTGTGTTCTGCAAACTGGTTGGTGCAAGCCTGGGGGCCTGGATGGGCGGACTGAGCAAACAAAATGCCATTGCTGTTGGTTTCGGCCTGAATGCCCGGGGAGCGATGGAAATCATTCTCGGCACGCTGGCCCTCAACGCAGGCCTCATTGATGAGAAGATGTTTGTAGCACTTGTAGTGATGGCGCTGGTGACAAGCATAATGAGCGGTCCGCTCATGAAACGTTTCCTGGAGGTCAAGCCTGTCTTGTCCTGATCAGACTTTCACCACATTCATCTCATCGGTATAGACCAGGTATTTCTCCACATTTTTTTCTCCCATTTCTTTCAGTATGGAAGCATAATTCTCGACCTGTTCGTGGTGGGAGGGTGTTTCTTTGCCTGTCTTGTAATCGAGTATGACCGTTCTGTCTCCGGCATAGATAATCCGGTCAGGCCGGAAAGCGCCACCCTTGGCAACAAGGATCTCGGCTTCATTCCGGGCTCTCACACCTTTTGCGAAAAGCGGCTTTAGCGTTTCATGGTTCATCAGTGCGAGCAGCAAAATCCGGATTTCATCCATCTGCTCCGAATTGATAAGACCTTCTGCATGTACACTGAAGAGGGCAGCTTCCATATCTTCGGCTGTCTGAATGCGTGAGAGAACCGTGTGAATCAGCACACCGGTATCCTGCTTCTTCAATTGCTCTTCGCTCCAGGCCTCTCTTGCCGCAGAGCGTATCCGTATCCTGTCCTGCCATCCTGCGGAGATGAAATCAGAAAGGCCGACAGATTCCTTTTGCAGTTCCTTCGGACTCGCTGTTCTGGGCAAGGCGGTTCCCATCATCAGCCGTCCCTTTTCATCGGGTCTTTGTCCGGCTTCATGCAGGTACCAGGCCAGCATTTCGGAAAAGTCTCCTCCCGGTTTTGCATCATCTTTCCATGACGATGCCAATATATACAGCCGTTCTTCGGGCCTCGTAGTGGCTACATACAATAGGTTCAGATTGTCGAGCTGTGTGCGGTACTGTTCCTCCGTATAAACATCTGAAAAAGCGGTATCCTTCAGCGCTTTGTTGTTAGAAACCATTCCGGAAGGGAATTCAGGAATAAGCGGATCATCCAGGCTGAGCCAGAAACTGTCCTTCCCCGGCTTTGGATTGCTGTCGTTGAATGGCAGGATCACGACAGGGTATTCAAGTCCTTTGGAGCGGTGAACGGTGAGTATGTGAACGGCATCCATCCCTTCAGGCACTGTGGCTGATACCTTGTCTTTTTTATCTTCCCAGTGAATAAGCCATCCGGCGAGGCTGCTGTCGCGCCCGTTACTGAAAGCGAGGATCTCATCCAGGAAGAAAATAAGATATGGATCCGGACTGTTTTCCAATCCGAAAATCCTTAAAAGCTCTTCACACAATTGGTAGAGCGGAAGCTTCAGCAATTGATTGGGGAAGAAAGGGTATTCCTTTTCTTTCATCCACCGGTGAAAGGCAGCCGGCGATTTGGCAACAGCCAGATCTGCCTGGAGGGACGGACTGTTTTCTTTTCTGGAAAGAAACAGCATGATCTCTGCGCGGGCTATTTCATTGTCGGGATTATGCAAACTGTCCAGAGCCGCCGAAAGAAAGTTCACCAGTGCTGAGTTCCGGAGCAGGAGGGAGTCGTTGGAAAGAACCGCAATACCCTGTCTGATCAGGAAGCTGGCCATGGCATTGCCTTCCCGGTTCGTGCGTGTGAGAATGGCAATGTCACTGAAGGCATAACCTTCGTTGCGGAGCGATTGGGTCAGCTCCAGCACACGTGACTGATGAGCGAGCTGTCTTTCGGTTTTGTCGCCTCCATAAAATTCAAGGCTCACACATCCTCCCGTATTGAGCGGGTTACCTTTCTGAGCGAGTTGTTCGTAAATGCGCCTGTAGTCATCCGGCAGCGTGCCGGAAAGCTTTGTGTATAAATCGTTGTTGAATGCGATGATCTCGGTCTTGCTCCGGTAATTGCTGCCGAGATACTGAGGCAGGTAATGCCTTTTCAGGGAAGCTTCCCGCTCACGGATAACCGGGTTTTCCTGATATTCGCGGATCAGGGGAAGGTCGGCAAACTGAGATACGTCTCCGCCTCTCCAGCGGTAGATGGCCTGCTTGCCGTCGCCCACGATCATGGTAAACTGCTCTTCCGACAAGGCATTGTCGATCAGCGGAAGCAGGTTTTGCCACTGGAGGATACTGGTGTCCTGGAACTCATCGATCAGGTAGTTGGAGTAGCGTTCGCCCAGGCGCTCATAAATGAAGGGCACCGGCTCATTGAAAACAATCTCGGCAATGAGTTTGTTAAACTCTGAAATGTGGAGGATCGCATTTTCATTTTTATATTCATCCAGCACCTTTTCAATTTCATTCAGCACGGCCAGTGCATACATGTTGCGGCTGAGCAGCTGATAAAGCCGGTAGGCGGGAAGGTTTTTCTGAATGTCTTCCTGAATGCCATGATACAGTTCAGACAGTCTTCCTTTGATGGAATCAATGGCGGCAATGTCTGAGGGGGATGCATCCTTGCTTGTCCACTTATCTTCTTCAATGGTTTTTACAACATAGGAGTTCGGACTGAATTCATTATTTTTGCTCTGACTGAGTTTTTCGAAATAGCGGCCAATACCTTTGTCTTTATAAAAGAATACACCATGACTGAGCTGGCGCGACTGTATCAGTCCAAATGCTTCGGATGCTTTCGCCGAAACCGATGCCTCGAATGTGCGTAATGCACCCTGCATCTTTTTCCGGATGGAAATAAAATCGGGGATCTTCAGCCCTTTCAGTTTTTCAATATGGCGTGCACCTTCTTCCTGCAGGAGTTCCCGGGCCAGGATATTAAGATCTTCTTCAATATGCCAGCTTCTTTCTTCCTGTGCTTTGGATTCGGTGAATTCAATGAGCGCCTGAGTGAGGGCTTCATCTTCACCTATTTTTGAGATCAGGATCTGAACGGCTTCACCGAGCAGCTTGCCGGCATCGAGCTCAATTTCAAAATTGGCCGGCAGCCTCAGGTCAAAGGCGAAGCTTCGCACCACTTTATGAACAAAGCTGTCGATAGTGCCTATGGCGAAATCGGAATAGTTGTGGAGTATGGCTTTCAGTACCGAGCCGGCGCGCTCGCGAAGGACATCGGGACTGAATCCTGTTTCACGGATCAGGGTGTCGAGCAGGGTGCGGGAACCGGAAGGTATGGCTGAGTGATCATCACTGCTCAGGTCTTTCAGGGCCCGGATGATCCGGTCTTTCATCTCTGCAGCCGCTTTGTTGGTGAATGTGATGGCGAGGATGCGACGGAACAGCTTCGGAGGATCCTGCGTATCGGTCAATGCAATTTTCAGGTATTCCTTTACAAGTGTAAAGGTTTTTCCGGAGCCTGCTGATGATCTGTATACCGTGAAACTCATAAGGCATGTGATGGTTTCACGATTGTTCTAATTTTATCATTTTGAAAATGAAAAATTGTTTCTTACAAAGATTTGTCTACTATCTAACTAAATGGTTGGTAAGAAATTGTTTTAGAGGCAATAAGGCAAGATGATTTAAATCCCAAAACCTTGTATCAGCGTAATTTCTAGTAATTAATCCAATCACTTTATCTCTAGATTTACTCTCTTTTTGAGTTAGTAGCGAACAACAGTAAAGATGGATGCTATCCTTTAAAGATGGAGGCTTCATTTCTTGCTTTAAATCTTTAACACATTTTGAAAACTTATCGATGCAATCAAAGTACAGCTTTTGCTTTTCAGGAATAATTGAGCAAAGAAGGGATTCTAATTCTCCAGTTGATTTGTTATCAGGAAGAAAGAAAGCTTCAAAATTAAGGTCGAGATCGAGTTTTATTTTTGAAAGTTCATTCGTTTTGTCAGCAATAGTTTTTGAATCCGTATCAATAATGACTAAATTTTTGCCCTCCTCTTCCTTTTTTATAAAGGAAGGCGATACGTTTTTAAAATGAGCAATGTCTTTCCCAGACAAAGTTTCAATATCTATAGAATCATTTTCAATTTTTAAAAATTTGATATAATCACCAATAAATTTTTTATCGGAATCACCCTCTACGAAAATCTTTACTGGTGCCATATTATTTGCGTATTTCGTTCCCAGCATCTAATGCATATTCAAATTGCTCGAAATTATAGGCAGAAGCTTTAATGTTCATATCGCTTTGACGTCTTAATACAAAGTGTTTTGTTTGAGATTGAAGGTTTTTTAGATCATTGTCTTCAAGAGCTTCCTTTAAATATTTCAGACATTCTAAACTATGTGTTGTTGAGATAATTTGAACATTGTATTTTTGAGCTGTCTTAAGTATCAATTTCCAAAAAATTCTAAATCTGGAAAAATGTATACCTGAGTCAATCTCATCAATTAGAAGAAATTGATTCTTGCACATTATAATTTCTATGATAATGCGAAAAAGTTTAATGCTACCCTCGCCATACATGGAAAGCGGAACAAGAGTATCAATATTTTTTCTTCTAATCATAAGCGAAGGAGCATTCTTTAAGAGGCTTGCGGAAACTTCTATATCTTCAATGTCAGGAATAAAGAAATTTAAGTCAATAAGCAATTCTTCTTTTTGCAATTTGCTACTCTGGATGTATAGAGAATAATATTTAACTATGTCTTGAGCATAGCCAATATTGACACCAATATATGGCACGTACGCATCGTCCATCTTAAATTGTAAAGGGTTGAGCGGCTCTATCCCCTTCAGGATGCCATCTTCTTCCAATACACAATATTGAGCTACAGCTTGGGTGGTTTGAATCTTCGCTTTTAAAAAATCCTTTTCAGGTAATGATAGATCTTCTGGAGTAGCTAAATGATAAGATAGGCTTACTTGAGAGTTGTCATCATATATTCTAAAGCATTTAATGGTTTTCGATTTTGATTCTTTTCTTAAAAAAAAATCAAAATAGTTCACTTCTAGATCATTCCCTTTATGCGAATAGAAGTCATGATGTACATTGAAAAGATAAAATAAAGTTCCTAGAGTGGAGCGTAAATCATTATTTAGCAAAAGCGATTCAAGGACGCTGGTTTTACCAATGTTATTATCACCAACAATTAAGTTGATTAATCCGAGATCGTTGATCTCAAGCTTTTGAAATCCCTTGAAATTTTCAACCTGAAATGAGCTAAAGTGTTTTATTGGATCCATTTTTCAATAAATAAATTCATTTTGCATTGTATGCCTTGCTCTATTAGCGTTCTCAAAATTAGTAATTCCTAGAATACTAGCCTATATAGGTAAAATATGTGCGAAAGTATCTCTCCTGCAAACTTAAAAACAATTCAGGGGAAATGACAGCCTTTATTTATTCGTAAATTTGAACAAATTCCCGCAAGCATGACAAATTACCCCCTCAAACTGAACCTGCGAATCGATTGGAGTGAAATGGACCTCTATGGTCATGTCAACAACGTTTCTTATTTCAAATACATACAGGCGGCACGTGTCAACTACTGGGAGAAAATGGGTTTGAACCATATGTTCAAAGAGAAAAGTCTTGGGCCCATATTGGCCTCCAGCGCCTGTAACTTTATCCGACCCCTTCATTACCCGGATAACATCTTGGTACAATCGGGTGTTGAATCCATCGGAAATTCCAGCTTCGTGATCCTTCATCAGATTCTCAACGGATCAGGCACTGTTTGCGCAGAAGCAAAAGATGTGGTGGTGATGTTCGATTTCAAAAGGAATACCAAAATGGCTGTTCCGGAGGAGATTCGGAACCTGATTGAATCGATGGAGGCTTCGGCTAAAATTTAAGAACCACACGCAGACTGAGCTGCCTTCCGGTCAGATAATTCGGAACAGCATACTGCCGGCCCGTCACATCCTTGATCCAGAGGTAGGACACGGTATTGTCGGTTCCCAGGAGGTTCAGCACCTCCAGGCCCGCAAAGGCCGATTTGATATAGTGGAAGGGATTTGATTTCGAAAGCGGTTTTTCTTCTTTGATCAGCTGGTATGAGAAACCAATGTCCACACGTCTGTATGCGGGCATACGAAGCACATCTTCGTATTTGGGAGCATCGGGCGGGCCAAAGGGGAGTGGTGCACCATAAATAAGACTCAGGTGCATTTTGGCATCGGGGAAGCGTGGGAGTTCATCCTGGAAAAAGAGGCTGAAAGTCACCAGCTGATCGGTTGGTAAAGGCAGATAGCCCGGCACGTGCTTGACACTGTCAACTGGTTTGTTGTTGAAGGTATAACCCGGTATGATGGCTTGTCCGTCGCTGTTTGTATACGTATAATAAGAGGTGTTGGCAATTTTCTCACGCCCCTGCATAATGCCGATATTCAGCCAGGATTCGGTTCCCTTGATGAATTCGCCGTTGAGCTTCAGATCGATTCCAGTCACATAACCCTTGCCGTCGTTGTTTGCGAAATATTGAATGTGGGTGTCATCAATACGGTAAGGGTTCAT
>DASYGQ010000397.1:0-4044 GCA_035999585.1 Bacteroidia bacterium
CAATCGCTTCATTCTGAGATTTGATAATACAATGCCTATCAAATTACAAATTGGTATTTATTTTCATGAAAGAATAAGAATTGGATATCTATCAAAGATAGAAGAAATTATGTTATATCAATATGTTTTTATACTTAACTATGCGGCGGGGACGGTACGTTTATCGATAAACACAATGGGCTTGCGACTAAGTTCCGGCAATTGTTCTTTTTGAATGTCTTCCGGCCTTTCAAACCGGATAGCGGGAGCTACTCTCAGACGGGCACGGAAATGATCTGCGATTTCCTTTTCAAGATTTGAATCAGGCATTGTGCATCCGATACGTATCAGGATATCATCAGTGCCGATGCTATTGGTTGAAACTTCTACAATGAAATTTTTTACCTGCGGTATGGTATTGAGAACATCATACAATGCCGGCGGATAAAGACTCGTGCCCTTGTATTTGATCATTTGTTTCTTTCGGCCTAAGATAGGCCCCAAACGCATGCTGCTTCGGCCGCATGAGCAAGGTTCAGAATGAGCAATGCAGACATCACCCGTACGGAACCGGATCAGAGGTGTGCCTTCTACACCCAGCGTCGTGATAACAAGCTCTCCGGCCTCTCCCTTCCCAACAGATTGTCCGTCTTCACCAATCAGTTCCGCAATGAGCAAGTCGGGCTGATAATGACCGCCTTTCCCGGCTTCACATTCCGTGAAGGCTGCTCCCATTTCGGTGGATGCATACGTTGAATACAACTCGATACCCCAGGCTTGCTTTATTTTTTCACCGAGGGTGTTCAGGGAAAAATCGGCATTTCGAATCGGCTCTCCGATGCAAATCGCCCTTTTCACAGAGGTCGTTCTGGGATCGATACCATGAGCGAGTGCATATTCGCTCAGCTTCAGCAAAAACGAAGGAACGACAATCAACGCCGTTGGTTCAATGCGCCGGATTGTATCCCACTGCAATTCGGGAATTCCATTGCCGGTGCGGACAATACCAGCACCCAGCTTGCGGGCACCCAGGAAATAGGCAAGCCCTGCCATGAAACGCCTGTCAATTGTTGTCATCAGTTGGTAGGTTTCCGCAGCCGAACCTCCTGCGCAACGTAATGACTCACATTCATTCAGAGCCAGTCGTTCCAGATCTTTTTCGGTAAGAACCAGGGTAACCGGTTCGCCGAGCGTACCGGAAGTGGTCACATAATCAATTATCTTTTTTTTGGGAACGCAGAAAAAACGAGCATTCTCCCGTTGAAGATCATCCTTGGTGCTGAAAGGGATTTTCCTCAGATCATCAAGCGTTTGAATGGAAGATGGATCAATCCCGTTGCTGGCAAACATCTGCCGGTAGAATGGTGAATATTCATTCACGTAAGCAATTGTCTCCCGGAGTTTTACTTCCTGAAGTCCCTTGATTTGCTCCGCAGTCTGTTTTCCCATTTCAATTTTTCTTTTCAAGTGCCAGCAGATCACCCCGTATCTTTTCGGCCTCTTTACCGGTAGCCACCTCTTTGGTCAGGGCTTGCTTGTATAAAGCAATGGCTTTGGTCTTGTCATCCATTTTCCGGTAGTAATCGGCCAGAATCCAGTAAGTGAAATAACTTTGCGGATTGGAAGCAATGAATTGCTCTTCCAGGCCAGCCTTCAAATTCACCCTGGCTTTTGTACAAGCCTGAATATAATGTTTAATCATTTTAAAATTATTGAAATCCTGCCAGGTTTTTGTTTTCAGGAAAGGATCGGCCGGTATCGTGAGCGAAGACTCACAGATTTCCTTTTTCTCTTTCAGGCCAGGTGCCTCCCTGAACACTTTGTTCAGATCATAGCAATTGAAAGCACCCAACTGGTAAGGATTGGAAGACACCCACATCAGTTCATCCTGAGGCTTGAAGATCACCGCATGGTGTGCCAGAAGCTGATTCAGCCCTTTTTCATTACCCAGTCCGATATCTTTCCCGTTGATTCCTTTCTGATCCCGTAAAATGCGCGCTACATCCAGGTAACTGATCCGGGGATATTCATTCATCAATTGCTTTGTTCTCAGTTTCCGATAGAGCGATGAGCTTTCCACCTGATTTTTTTCGTTATCGTAATCCGTGCTGAAAGAATCGCTCTGATAATGGTTTGGACAAATGATCTCATCTCCGCTCACACGATAAAGATTCGTGCGTGTAGGCGTTTTCTCAATGATCACTGCACAGTTTTCCTTGCCGGAGCCAATGAAAATCGATTCCGAAACAAAGGTCTTTCGCTTTTTGGCAATCGCATAAGCCTCCTCAATATTCCCGGCATATTGAAGGATCTCTCGCCCCACCAGCGAAATGGGTGTTGCAGCACCGGATGGGATGTCTGACTTTGCCGCATTAAGCGTTACACTGATACCCTGATCGTTTAGACCTGACACACAACCCACAAAGCCAGCCCAGGAAACAAAAGCAAACTTATAGCCTTTGCTGGGGTTGAAAAAGCAGATGAGCTTATTGGCTGCAAAATCATCCCCTGCAAAAAAATCGAAGTTCCGGCCCACTATCAGTTTCGAATCGGCCGATTTATTGTTCCATGCCGAGAAAGCCGTGCATCCAACAGTCATGTTCTTGTCCTGCAGGGCATGGCCAATATCATGGGCCGCATGGTAATTGAGCATGCGTTGGTATTTGGGGCCGATATCGTCAAACAGATCCGATGCAGAAAGAGAAACACCGTAAATCTCCCGTTTGTATTCATCAGTCACGTACTGATCCAGGTTTCGGTTGAAATAAGCTACAAAATATTTGAGAAAATTGAGGTATGATCGGGAAGGGACAAGTTGCTGCAACTGATTGATGAAGGCGATCTCCTGTTTTTCAGCCAGTTCTTTGGTAAGCTTGCCATAAATTACGCCACGTTCAAAATCATCTCCCTCTACATACACTTCCCAATTGCCAGCTGCATTTTTCTTCAGCCAGTTATTTCCAATGGTGTAAAAATCCTTTGACACCTCTTTTCGCTGGAGGTTTTCCGCACTGCGATCTTTCACCTTGGGTGGAAACTGAATAACCACACAGGCGAAATAAACCAGGAAAAGAACAATCAGCCCGGTAAAAACAAGAAGTATACGTTTGATTTTTTTGCGCATGCCTGTCAGCTGCCGGCAAGCGGCGAGCCTGCAAATTTAAGCTTTTCCCCCGGTTTGGCTCTCAGGTTTGTAACGGCTTATGCGCCAGAGCATATTACGGCTGAGCATGCGTGTGGAAGCAATCACTCCCGAAAAAAGTGCACCGCCCACCCCCACGGTGATGATATCCTGTCCGGCCAGGAACAGGTTCTTATAAGGCGTATGAGCCCTCAGATGCACGTTATTAAAACGAAGGGGGGTATGTTCCATCCCGTAAATCTCACCCCGGCTGTAATTGCTGAAGTGGCGCGTTGAAAGCGGGCTCGATAATTCCTGTTGTACAATACGCCCACGGGCCTGAGGAACGACATCAAACAGTTTTTCGAGCAACTGCTCTGTATAAGACGCCTTGAAGGCATCATACTCCTCGCCTCTTTTTTTCCATTTGCTTTCTTCCCAGCGCTCCACCCATTTATAGGGACATGCCGCCATTACCTGGATGGTTGACATCCCCGGATGTTTTTCCGCCCAGGCCGGATCTTTTGCAGACGGAAAAGAAATATAGACAAGAGGCACCTTGCTTCCAGGAGATTGCAGGTGTCGTTCATAGCCTTCATCAAATCCGTATTCATCGTAAATCCAAAAATTATGACGTGGAAGGTTCAGCTCCCGGTCGGAACCATCCAGTCCAAGATACAAACATACATGCGCTGTGGATGAGCCAATTTCATTCAGAGAAGCGCAGAGCTCCCGCGAATCGGCAGGTAGCAGATGATTGAATGTATTGTGCACACCGGCATTGCTCAATACTTTCCCGGCTAAAATCCGGTCTCCGTTTTTCATCAGAACACCAATGGCTTTTCCTTTGTCAATTAAAATTTCCTTCACCTCCGCTTTCAAGGCAAGTTGTCCATTGTTTTTCTCAAGAACATCAATCATGCATTTATGGATACTGCCGGAAC
>DASYGQ010000003.1:0-4868 GCA_035999585.1 Bacteroidia bacterium
GAGAAAGAGAAAGAGAAAGAGAAAGAGAAAGAGAAAGAGAAAGAGAAAGAGAAAGAGAAAGAGAAAGAGAAAGAGAAAGAGAAAGAGAAAGAGAAAGAGAAAGAGGCGCTGCCTCTTGAACCCTCAGAACAGGAACTCAAAGAGATTCAGAAGAAAAGCCTGGAGCATTTGCACACACACCTGGGCTCTTATTTTATTTTGAATGAGTCGGAGCAGGGTTTCCTTTGGGCACCTGCGGGTACATCTGCTTCCTTTGTATTATGTGCAGGTTACCCATCTCCCCAGAGCAATCCGAAAGCAGCCTGGATGACAAACCTCGAAGGCGCATGTGCGGGAGAGAAGGTGCCTCCGCCTGACGTGGCTTTGAGCCGTTTGCAGCCTGATGGCGGGCTGAATGCTGCCTTGTGCCTGTTCGACCTGAAAGGCGGATGGCTGCGTTTCTGTTGCGCCAACAGCAAGCTATACCTGGTGCGTAAAGGAGAGCTCAAAGAGTTTGCTTCCGATGCGCTGGCAGCAGGAGCCTCCGCGGATTCAAAGTTCACACTTCAGACTCTTGGTCTGCGTAAGGGAGACTGCCTGTATATCTGCATGTCAGCATTTGATGTTCAATCGCCCCAGGAAACAGCTTTGTCGAATTTGCTCAAAGCATTATTTCTGGCCAATCACACACAAGCTCTCGAACAACAACAGGAAACAATTTTCAAAAGCCTTTCCGGAGTCAGTGCCATACCCGGCGGGCCGAAGGATGTTTTGATTCTGGGTCTTCGGATCGGAGGCTAAATCATTCTTTTCCAGTAATCTGGCTTGTTGCTTTTCCGTTGAAAAGTTCCGTTTTTGAGTCTCTGATTTTTAGTTAAATTTGCGCTTCTTTAAAAAAGAGCACTTAAATTCAGAACGAATGAAATTTTTAGTTTGCATCAGTAACGTTCCCGACACAACCACCAAAATTGCATTTGCAGATAACAAAGGACTCAATCCTGCGGGCGTGCAGTTTATCATCAACCCCTATGACGAGATTGCGCTCACGCGCGCTCTGGAGCTGAAAGAAGCTGCCGGCGGGAGCGTGACGGTGATCAATGTGGGAGGACCGGGAACGGAACCCAACATCCGCAAAGCATTGGCTATTGGGGCCGATGATGCCATCCGCATCAATGCCGAGCCAACCGACGCTTATTTTGTAGCTGTTCAGATTGCCGATGTGGCCAAAAAGAACGGCTATGACGTGATTCTGACAGGCCGTGAATCGATTGATTACAACGGAGCCCAGGTTGCAGGCATGGTTGCTGAAATCCTGAATATGGCTTGTGTATCGGTAGCGACGAAGCTTGATATTGCCGGTTCGGATGCAACGGTTGAAAGAGAAATCGACGGGGGCAAAGAGGTGATGTCAGTAAAGCTTCCTTTTGTGGCCAGCGCCCAAAAAGGAATGGCAGAGCCCCGTATTCCTAACATGCGCGGTATTATGACTGCACGTACCAAGCCTTTGCAGGTGATTGAACCGGTGACATCCGATGTTCTTACTGCATCTGCTGCTTATGAACTTCCTCCGGCCAAGAAAGCCTGCAGGATGATCAGTCCCGATAACGCAGGAGAGCTCATTGAGCTGTTGCATAACGAAGCCAAGGTGATCTGAGTATAGCTGCTTTCATCATTTTTAAAAAACAAACATTCATCACCTACATATGTCAGTATTAGTATTTGCAGAAAATTGGGAAGGCCGTTTTAAGAAATCGACCTTCGAAGCAGTGTCGTACGCGAGTGAGATTGCCCGCCAGCTCGGAACAACCACAACCGTGATCAGCATCGGGAACACAGCCGATGAGGATATGAAGTCGCTCGGTAAATACGGAGCTACCAAGGTACTCTCCGTGAAAGGCGATAAGTTTGCCAGCTTCGAGCCCGGTGTGTATACATCCATCATTGCCGAAGCCGCCAAAGCGTCTCAGGCACAGGTTGTGGTGGTCTCTTATACCTACAGCGGAAAGGCCATTGCCCCGCGTCTGGCCGTTCGCCTGAAAGGCGGACTGGTAAGCGGAGCCACAGCGCTTCCATCGAACCTCAATCCCTTTACTGTTCGGAAAAAATGTTTTTCAGGCAAAGGCCTGACCGATGTGGTGGTGAACACTGCTGTAAAAGTGATCGCTATTTCCCCCAACTCTTATCAGGTGAATACAGGAACCGGCGAAGCTGCAGTGGAGGCTTTTTCTCCGGCTGTCAATGACGCTGATTTCAAAATTGTATCGAAAGAACTGAAGAAGACATCGGGCAAAATAGCCCTTACTGAAGCTGAAATTGTGGTGTCAGCAGGTCGTGGTCTTAAAGGCCCGGAGAACTGGGGAATGGTGGAGCAACTGGCTGAATTGCTCGGCGCTGCAACAGCCTGTTCGAAGCCTGTGGCTGATATTGGCTGGAGACCTCACCATGAGCATGTGGGCCAGACCGGTATTACCATTGCTCCGAACCTTTACATTGCAATCGGTATT
Organism: Bacteroidia bacterium; assembly: GCA_035999585.1. Lineage (GTDB taxonomy): Bacteria > Bacteroidota > Bacteroidia > Palsa-965 > Palsa-965 > Palsa-965. The sequence continues at coordinate 2,484 of DASYGQ010000003.1, forward strand.
TCAGGAGCCATCCAGCATTTGGCAGGGGTAAGCTCATCCAAGGTGATTGTGGTGGTTAACAGCGATGCAGAGGCACCTTTTTTCAAAGCAGCTGATTATGGCATTGTTGGCGATGCCTTTCAGGTGGTGCCGCAACTCATAGAGGCAGTTAAAAAGTTGAAAGCAGCTCATAATTGAGGAATTTTATTCGTAAATTTAGATGCTGTTGAACGCCCCGGAGATTGTTTTTGTATTGGCCCGGAATTGAATTATTAAAGAAGAACAGCAGCTTTTTCAATAAGCGGTTAAATTTCTAATCAATTCTCAGCCCATTTTTAAGGACAGATATTTTAGAAATTAATCAGTTTTTTAGCATCGTTTAATTGTGGCAGTGAAAAAACTAAAATTAGAAATCGTAGGGTTGTCTTATAGCCAGACACAGACCGGCGCCTATGCGCTTGTTCTCGGAGAAGCCAAAGGGAAGCGCAGGCTGCCCATCATCATTGGTGGCTTTGAAGCGCAGGCCATTGCCATCGAGTTGGAAAAGATGACCCCCAGCCGCCCTCTTACTCACGACCTCTTCAAAAGCTTTGCTGAAACATTCAATATTCTGGTAAACGAGGTGATCATCTACAACCTCGTCGAAGGCATTTTCTTTGCCAAACTCATTTGCAACGACGGATCACGCGACGTGGAGATCGATGCCCGCACCTCCGATGCCATTGCCCTGGCTGTGCGTTTTGACTGCCCCATTTATACCTATGAATTTATTCTGTCTTCAGCAGGTATCATCCTGGAAGATCAGGCATCCCTCACCGATCCGGCCGTTGCTTCTGAAGAAGTATCGGTGGAAGCGGCAGATAACGATGGCGAATTCGGCACCCGTTCAACGGAAGAGCTGAAGGAAATGCTGAATCAGGCCTTGTCAGACGAAGAATACGAACGCGCTTCCAAAATCCGCGACGAGCTGAACCAGCGTAAGAAATCCTGATTTCAGGGCAAAGCCTCAGGCAGAAGCAATCTTCCGAATGTTCATATCAATTGATAAAGGAATCTGAATTCCTTGGCTGTTTCTGCAGCCTTGAATAAATTTGTTCCATCAGAAAGACCCTTTAATTCTTTCGAATCCCTCTAGAAAAGAACCTATGAAGCAATACCACGACCTCATGCGGCATGTGCTGGAGCACGGTGCCACGAAAACCGACCGTACAGGAACAGGAACGATCAGCGTATTCGGGTATCAGATGCGCTTCGACCTGCAGGAAGGTTTTCCATTGCTGACCACAAAGAAGCTGCATACCAAATCCATCATTCATGAATTGCTTTGGTTCCTGAAAGGTGATACAAACATCAAATACCTGAAGGATAACGGGGTTAAAATCTGGGATGAGTGGGCTGATGCTGATGGCAACCTGGGCCCTGTCTATGGCTCGCAGTGGCGTTCCTGGCCAACGGCCGACGGCCGTCACATCGATCAGATCACACAGGTGATAAACCAGATCAAAAACAATCCGGATTCCCGCCGTATGATTGTCAGCGCCTGGAACGTGGGCGAAATAGAACACATGAAACTTCCTCCCTGTCATGCGTTTTTTCAATTTTACGTAGCCGATGGAAAACTGAGCTGCCAGCTGTATCAGCGAAGCGCCGATATATTCCTGGGTGTTCCATTCAACATTGCTTCTTATGCTGTCCTTACCCTTATGATGGCACAGGTATGCGGATTGAAGCCCGGAGAATTCATACATACGCTTGGCGATGCACATTTGTATTCCAACCACCTCGAACAAGCCCGGCTGCAGCTGACCCGCGATCTTCGCAAACTTCCGACACTCAAACTGAATCCGGAAGTGAAAGACATATTTGCATTCCGCTTTGAAGATTTTACACTGGAAGGTTATGACCCGCATCCGCATATCAAGGCCGAGGTAGCTGTTTAAAGAAGAGGTGGTTCCGGTTTCCTGTGCTGAACGGTTTTTTCTATTTTAGCATGAATAAATAACCTATGCGCGCACTCTTTATCCGAATATGCCTGGTAGCAGCCCTGCTCACCGCAATCATCAGTTTTTTCTGGCGCGACTTTCTCTGGTCGCTTTGCCTGACCGGTCCCCTTGCTATCCTGGGTATAGCCGACATGCTGCAAACGCGCCACTCCATCAAACGGAATTACCCCGTCATCGGCCGCATGCGCTACTGGGCGGAATGGATGAGGCCCAAAATCTATCAGTACTTCATCGAATCCGATACCGACGGCACCCCGTTCAACCGGCTGAACCGAAGCGTGATTTACCAGCGCGCCAAAAAGGTGAACGATACAACGCCTTTCGGAACTCAGCTCAATGTATATGAAGTTGGCTACGAATGGCTCAATCACAGCATCACACCTTTGCACCATGATAAGGTGGA
>DASYGQ010000086.1:0-7494 GCA_035999585.1 Bacteroidia bacterium
GTGTCCCGGAAGCTTGTGACGGCATAGGCTGCATCATCACCTGTTCCTCCGTAATGACGTGTCCAAAGCGTATCTCCATTTTTATCAGTGCGAACTATGAACGCATCTGAACCGCCGTTTGTAATGCTGAAGGTCTCACCACAGAGCACAAACCCACTGTCTTTCAGCAACTCCATACCATATCCAAAATCCCAGTTGGCTCCTCCATACGTTTTCTCCCACAGAAATTTTCCTGTGGAATCGGTTTTCACCAGATACATGTCGTATCCCCCATACCCGGAGCAATTGGTGTAACCGCAGATTGCAAAGCCCCGGTCAGGTGTTTCTCTCACCGAATAAGCCTGACTTATATTGACACCTCCAATGGCTGACGACCATTTCTTGTTTCCAAAAGAATCGGTACGCACAATGTACATGGAGCTTTCTCCTAAGCCGTAGCTGCTTGTCATTCCCGCGAGAATAAAACCGCCGTCATGAATTTGTCTGACACACCGGGCCATGTCTATGGAAGGTCCTCCATAGGTTCTGACCCATGCGGTATCCTTTTGAGCAAGACCCTCAAGCCAGATTATACTTAAAACAAATAAAAATAATGCCTTTCGCATGGATACGTTTGTTCTTGATATCAACGAAATGTTTTTGAAAGACTGAGAAAAACACCTTGTCCTCCGGACATCGATGGAGCTATATATGCCATCACATTATTTGCTCCCAGCTGCATGGCTAGTCCAGAATTGAGTTTAGCGGTTAGCGTAAGTCCTGTTTGGAGGTTCGCGTAGCCCCCGTATCCAATTTCAGCTGCTAGAATGAACCTTGGTCCGAAATGATAATGAATCTGCCCATATCCATATGCCCTGTAATCACTATCAAAACGGTATCGGATCCCCAGCAGGTACTGAAAACGAACGCCGAGTGGAGCGAATTTCACATCAAGTGTTGCAGGTACATAGGTGGCATAAGCGCCTTTCTGATCCGGTTTTGCGTTCAAAGCCGCTTTGGCTGAATAATGCATGCTGGTATCCGCAAGCTGAAAAGCATTTTTAACTACGAATCCGTCAAAATGATAAGTGGTATCGTTTTTATAGTGGTTGGTGCCGGCATTCCAGCGGATGAATCCGAGATCGCTCAGTTCGACAATGAGGTCGGCTTTGTGTCCGTTGTGCAAAGTCATGGGCATGCGTGCATACAAATCCAGTCCGCTTCCAATACCGTTGGAAGATCCCAGTCCGGTATGCCTTGGATCCGAGAGAATCATACTGTATGAAGTATTGAAGTCAAGATAATCACCATACTGGCTTGTATACAAGGATGCGGTTTTTGCTTTGAGGAGGCTCATTTGTTGTCCGTTGTAAACCGAGATGCCTATTCCAAAACGATCGCTCATCACCCCCCCCTGAAATTGCTGGTATTGAATTTCATTCAATTCAAATCCGCTGAAGTCGGCTGTTTTACCCTTATATGAATCATTGCCTTCAAAAGCCACGTTAAACAAATCACGGCTGAACCGGGCATTCGCGTGTGCCCGTTCTTTGATAGCCACGAACCAGGCCAGTTTCTTATGCTGAAATAAAGAATCAATGCCTTGTATGTAAAACAAACCAGCGTTTGCATCTCCTCCAATTGTATTACTGTTTTTTAACCTTGATTGGACACGCTGTTTCTGGTTTTCGTCAATGAACTTTCCTGTCCAGAATGAATTGATGAATTCATTGGTCATTGCGGTAGATCCAACCGCGTAATTGGCATACGTACCGGCAGTCCATTTGAAGGAACTGTCGGGCTGTAATTCAAAGAAAGGGTTATTGGTCTGTGCAAAGATCACAGCAGGCAGAAATGAAAGACAGAAGGCAATCTGTTTTCTCACATCAGTGGAGTTTGATGGTATAATCGAAGTCGCCCGAGAGCCTGAAATTAATCAGGTAGGTGCTGTATATTTTAATATAAGAGGGCTTTCCGATGGTATTGAATCGAACCACCAGGCGCATTTTGCTGGCATTGAGCAGATTGGTGATTTTTGTTTCGCCTACGGGAAACTCAATAATGGTTTCAGTTTGGCCGGTTGCTCTGTAATTTGCGTCCACCGGTGCGGCACTGATAGAGGTTGGAACGCTGATCAGTGAATCTGTTGATTTCGCATTTTTATCAAGTGTGAAAAGCTGTACTGTTGCATCCAGCGGGAAGCCGTTGTCGGCTGTCAAGCGAAGGGTGCATTTATGCAGGCGGCTGAGCGGGGAATCGGGTTTGTTGAAGCTCACAGCAACTGTATCAGCCAGGCATAGGTCATTGGCCACAAGGGCAAGGGGAAGCTGCAGATCCAGACTGGCTTTCATGCCATAGCCATAGAAAATAAAGTCATCAAACCCACTTACATTACCTAGTGGATTGGTTGCCAACGTTAGCGAATAACCGATCTTATCAGGCATGTTTTCGAGCAATGCCTTGGTGTTGGAGTTACTGTTGTTGAGAACCTGACTGTAATAGCTGGCTATGACTGGAGGGCTGGTATGTGTTTCAGTACCTCGGTTGATATTAATGGGTGTGTTTACGATTGGAGCATTGAGATGAACCGTTGAGCCGGTACGTGAATTCTTCGAATAAATATCCGCTATGTTAATGCGCCCATCCAGCCCGATGCTGTTTTCGATGTGGAAATTCAGGGTAACTGATTTAAGCAGAATGCTGCCTGAACTCACTTTGCTAAATATATTGAAAGGGGACTCTGCAGGACCGATCTTTTGTATTGTCTGACCGAAATAGCCTTTTGCATATTCTGGAACCAGTGATTTGAATGAGCTGATCACCACAACGCTGTCGTTCGATGAAACAGTCACAGTATCACCAGGCAATCCATTGGGGTCGATGTTTGCGTTGACGACCGTTATCACGGTATTGATAGAATTATGCTGAAGCCCTCTCAAATCAACGGTGTAACCGGATAGATCATAGTCGGCCGAAAAGACACCTGTGCTGCCTCCAGGGCCGGAGCCTGGTACCATGACCGTTTGAGAGAAGGGGATGCCATTGATTGAGGCAGAGGGGATCTGGTAATTGAACTGAATTTTTTTCCGGACACGGTTGCGGATATTGATGTGCATGATTCCCGACCGCAGGATTGCGGTTTTCAGACCCACGCCATGAAGCGGATACACCGTTTGGTTTGTATTGTTTGGCGGACCGGGAGTTATCGGATCGCCCGTGTGCAGGATGGTCTGTCCAAATGGAAGTGTATAATTGTTTCTGACAGCGGTATCCGGAATATGCACAAGAGAATCGAGCGTATAATTACCCAGAACACTGTTATAGACCAATGTCAGGCTCGTGTCCGGATTTTGTGAAAGAAGAGAGTCGGCGATCAGATTTCCGATGCCAAAGGAGGTCTTAAAAAGAGGTGTGCTGAAATTGGTATCCCAGGAAGCCCCGCTTTTCCGGCATGATGAAAACCCGGCAAGAACCAGGCAGCAAATAACTAAAGTATGTCTGATTTTGCTTGACATAGCTGTAAATGTAGAAAATATCGGCAAATGCATTGTGTTTTGAGTCTAAATCAGGCTGCCTGGAAAATCAAAAAAAAATCCTAAATTTGTGGGTAATAACACCATGCCCGTGCTAAGCAAAAGGTTTCTGCTTTCCTGGATCTTTTCTTCTCTACTCATGTTTGGTATATCCTATACATGGCACGGCATTTTCTTGAATGATGTACGAAATCTCAACTACCACATCAGTATATATCTGATTTCCTCTTCCATCGTATACCTGATCACAGGCTTTGCTCTGGTGAAAATATTTTCCAGTCTTTTTATTATTCAGATGTTTCGCAATTTCATTGTCCGCGGCCTTGTTTGTGGCGCAGCACTGGGCCTAATTATGTATATGTCGGCATTAGTTCTTGGTATCTCCTTCACCAAAAACACCAGCATGAGCTCCATTCTGATCGATGTGCCCTGGCAGATCTTTGAACAGGCGATGGGAGGCCTTTTGATAGGTACATTCTATTCGTTCATCTACGAGCCAATTCCCATAAATCGTTCCCGCGACCAGGTGTAAAACCTTCATACACCATCTATCAAAGCGCTTTTATTCCTACCTTTGCGGTACATCTAATTTTTGCACACAATTGAAAACCAAAACTTTAAAGAAGAACAAAGTCAATGTGGTGACGCTTGGCTGTTCCAAGAACATCTACGACAGCGAAGTGCTTATGGGTCAGCTCAAAGCCAATAAATTTGAAGTGGAGCATGAAAGCCGCACGGATGATTCGGGCATTGTCATCATCAACACCTGTGGTTTTATTGAAAATGCAAAAAAAGAAAGTATTGATACTATTCTTCGCTTTGCGAGAGCCAAGCAGGAGGGCAGTATTGAGAAATTATACGTTACCGGCTGCCTCAGCGAGCGTTACAAACCTGAACTGGAGAAAGATATTCCGGAAGTAGATGCATTTTTCGGAACCCGTGATTTGCCCAGGCTCCTGAAAACGTTAAAAGCCGATTATAAACATGAGCTGGTGGGTGAACGTATGCTGAGTACGCCTCAGCATTATGCTTATTTTAAAATATCTGAAGGCTGTGACAGGCCATGCTCGTTTTGCGCCATTCCTCTTATGCGCGGAAAGCACATATCTCTTCCCATGGAAGATCTTGTGAAGCAAGCCGAAACCTTGGCCCGCAATGGCACGCGGGAGTTAATGGTTATTGCGCAGGATTCCACCTTTTACGGGCTTGATATTTACAAAGAACGCAAGCTGGCTGAACTTCTGCGCCGCCTCTCTGATGTAAATGGAATAGAATGGATACGCCTTCATTATGCATTCCCTTCAGGATTTCCGCTTGATGTGCTGGACGTCATGCGGGAGCGTGAGAATATCTGCAAATATCTTGACATGCCGCTTCAGCATGTATCGGATAACATGCTTAAAAGCATGAAACGAGGCACCACCAAACAAAAAACAATTCAACTGGTCAATGAAATACGGGAGCGTGTGCCAGGTATTGCCATACGTACCACACTGATTACAGGTTATCCCGGAGAAACTAAGCAGGATCACGAGGAAATGCTCCAGTGGGTAAGCGATACCCGTTTTGAAAGGCTCGGCTGCTTTACCTATTCCCATGAAGAAAATACAGGAGCCTTCGCCCTGAAAGATGATGTTCCGCAACGTATCAAACAGGAGCGCGCAGAAGCAGTAATGAATATCCAGCAAGGAATTTCAGCCGAACTAAATGGTAAAAAGGAAGGCGAGACCTTTAAAGTGCTTTTCGACCGCAAAGAAGGCGATTACTTTATCGGTCGCACGGAGTTCGATTCTCCCGAGGTAGATAATGAAGTGCTTGTTGATGCAAAGAAAGACTTTGTTCGGATTGGTGATTTTGCCAATGTCAAAGTCAGCCGTGCTGAGGAGTTTGATTTATACGGAGATATTGTCTGATAAGCAAACCAAACGCTTTTGACGAAGACTGTCCCTGTTTAAGCTCAGTTTATCCAAGATACGTCTAATTCTTTGTGAAAAACGTTTTCTTTGGTTATTTTTAAATAACAATCAGGTATCAAATGAGCGGATTTGCAGTCAGTGGAACCAAATCGTTTCCAACCATTATCTTCAATCCCCGCGATAATGTTTTCCATATCCGGGGCATTTCAATTCCGGAAAACGGAAAAGAATTTTATGAGCCTGTCATCACCTGGCTGGAGGCCTATTCAATCAGGCCTAATGAGAAGACGGAACTACTGATAGATCTTGAATATTTTAATTTAAGCACATCCAAGGCGATTCTTTTTTTATTCTACAGGCTCAACGAAATGCAGGATGCCGGCCATAAAGTAAGCGTCGTCTGGTGCTACCGTGATGCCTATATACTCAGTGCCGGCCGCGATTATGCCTTCATGGTCAAAATTCCTTTTGAGTTCCGCAAAGTGAATTCAAAAGATCATGTCCCCCAGGAGTTCTTCAACTGAATTTTCCTTATTTTTATCCCTCACATTTTTAGATTCCGAAACGAATGATCATCAAAAATAGCTTTGCTGCTGCATGCTTTGCAGTCATATTTTTTCTTTCGAGCCTGCCTGCCCGCGCTGATGAAGGTATGTGGCTCCCGCTGCTTCTCGAACAACTCAATCAGGCCGATATGCAGATGAAAGGCTTCAAGCTGACCGCTGCTGATGTATACAGCATCAATCATACCAGTATGAAAGACGCCGTCGTGCAGTTCGGCGGCGGTTGCACAGCTGAGGTTATCTCCGGAAAAGGCCTGCTGCTGACCAATCATCACTGCGGATTCGGACAAATACAGGCACACAGCACAGTGAATAACGATTACCTGACAAACGGCTTCTGGGCCATGAAGGAGTCCGAAGAGCTTCCGAACCCTGGTCTTACCGCTACGTTTATTGTACGCATGGAAGATGTGACGGAAGCCGTATTGAAAAATGTTACTCCTTCCATGAACGAATTCTCCCGTGATTCGGTGATCCGTAAAAACGGATCGGCCATTGGCAAAGAAGCGGTGAAGGGTACGCACAACGAAGCTTTTATCCGGGCCTTTTACAACGGCAATCAATACTTTATGTTCATTACCGAAACCTTCCGCGATATCCGGCTTGTGGGCGCTCCTCCTTCTTCTATTGGAAAGTTTGGCGCGGATGCCGACAACTGGGTCTGGCCCCGTCATACCGGCGATTTTTCCATTTTCAGAATCTATGCGAATAAGAAGAACGAACCGGCAGACTATTCGACAGATAACATACCCTATATCCCCAAATATTTCTTTCCTGTATCGCTTAAGGGCGAAAAAGAAGGTGACTTCAGTATGGTGATGGGTTTCCCGGGCAGGACAAATGAATATCTCTATTCAGGTGCCATTGATATTATTCAAAACGTGTCAGATCCTGCCAAGGTAGGCATACGTGATATTCGCCTGGGTATTATGGATCACGACATGAAAGAAAGCAACCTGGTTCGTATTCAGTACGCCTCCAAACAAAGCGGTGTATCGAATGGTTGGAAAAAATGGGAAGGGGAGATGTACGGCCTAAAACGCTACAATGCCATTCAGAAAAAGAAGGAATATGAAACTGAGTTTCAGCGTCGTCTGGAAGCCAGCCAGGGTAAGTATCACGACTATATTTCCCTTCTTCCGAAACTCCAGGTGGCTTATGACAGCATGAAACCCATCCAGCTCAATTTTGATTATTTCAATGAAATCGCAGGCGGTATCGAGGCAGTGAAGTATGCTGTCACCTTTGAAAATCTTGTTAAGTTGTCATCGAAGGAAAAACCGGATGATGCGGAGATCCAAAAAGAAATCAAGATGTTGCGTGCTGCCTCTGCAGGCTTTTTTAAAGATTATAACCGCCCCACCGACGAGAAGATATGTGCCGCTTTGCTCAAGCTTTATTTTGAGAAGATTCCTGTTGGCGAACAGCCTGATATTGTGAAAACCATCGGCATCCGGCAAAAGGGCGATTTTCAGAAATATACGGAAGAGATCTATTCCAAAT
>DASYGQ010000178.1:0-4319 GCA_035999585.1 Bacteroidia bacterium
CAGAAAACCAGAGTTGAGTACGATGTACTATTGCCAGCGCCTTACCTGATCCATAAAATTACATTTCCGGCTGACACAAGTATGCTCAGCACAAGAATCCGGAATACTCTGCCTCAGAGCTTGCTGAAGGAAGGCGAGCGATACGATCTGGATTTGTTTAAGACGGAGCGCATACGGATCGATCATGCATTAAAAGATTCAGGATTTTTTTACTTCAATGCTGACTATTTGCTGTTCAAAGCAGACAGCGTGACTGGAAGCAAACAGGTGAACATTACCCTCACCGTAAAACCGGATGTGCCTGCCAAAGCAAAAATACCGTATGCGATTGGCAATGTATATCTGATGCCGTATCCAGCACTGACGGATAGCGGAACGATTAAGGCTGATACCGTTCGTATTGATGGGTATTATTACCTTGACAATGACAGTGCATTCCGCCCGAAAGTCATTGTCGGATCCGTATTTCTGAAAAAAGGTGATTTGTATAGCCGTAAAAATCACAATATCACCTTAGGCCATTTGATGGGAATGGGTGTCTTTAAGTTTGTAAGCATCCGGTTTGAGCAGGTCGATGATACCGTACAGGGTATACTGAATGTATATATCAATATGAGCCCTATGCCCGAAAAATCGGTCCAGGCTGACCTGGAAGCGGTAACGAAGTCAAATAATTATACGGGGCCGGCTCTCACTTTGAGTTTTAAAAACAGGAACCTTTTTCAGGGTGCTGAAATGTTCGTATTTAATTTGCTCGGAAGTTTTGAAACACAGCTGAGTGGCACAGAACGCGGATTGAATTCCTATGAATTCGGAGCCAATGCCCAGCTTTATTTTCCCAAGTTTATTACCCCTTTTAAAATCAGAAATACTTCCAGTTTGTTTGTTCCAAAAACGAAAATAGATCTTGGATACAGGCTTATTCAACGTGTTCAGTATTTTAATATGGAAGCATTTAATGCATCCTTTGGTTACAAATGGAAAGAAAATGCACGTAAAGAGCATGAGCTGGATCCGGTTTCCGTAACACTTACTCGACTAAACAGCACGACACCTGCTTTTAATAAACTGCTGCAGGAAAATTCATTCTTAAGAAAAAGTTTTCAGGAACAGTTTATCATAGGCTCGAAGTATTCATTCACATATAACACCCAGATAGGGGTTCAACACCGGAACCAGTATTATTTCAACGGGACGATTGATGTGGCAGGTAATACGTTGCATACTTTACAGTCATTGTTTATGAGCCGTGCCTCAACAGATGCACAACCATATACAATCTTTGGGTATCCTTATTCGCAGTATTCACGTGTAACTGCTGACGGGCGGTATTATTTAAATGTCAATAAAGGGAATAAAATTGCTGCCAGACTTCTGGCTGGAATCGGAGTCCCTTATGGTAATTCCAGCACCATGCCTTATACAAAACAGTTTTTCAGCGGCGGCTCCAACAGCATACGTGCATTTCAGGCCCGATCACTGGGCCCTGGATCCTACCGGGTTCCGGACAGTCTGGTTGGGAAAACATTCCTCGATCAGGCGGGAGACATCAAATTGGAAGGAAGTCTGGAATACAGGTTTGGGATCATCAGCGTGCTGAAAGGGGCTTTATTTACCGATGCCGGTAATATCTGGTTGTTGCATAAAAATTCCCAGTTTCCTGGAGGAGAGTTCGATGTTTCCCGATTCCAAAGTCAGATTGCAGTAGGTGCGGGCTTTGGTTTGCGTATTGATCTTTCCTTTTTCGTTCTTCGGTTTGACCTGGCAATGCCCTTACGTAAACCTTTTTTGCCTGAAAATGAAAGATGGGTTGTGAATAAAATCGACTTCAGAGACCCATCCTGGAGAGCGCAAAACCTGGTTTTGAATATTGCTGTTGGTTATCCCTTCTGATCTTTTTTCTCTTTTTCCTTTTTGATCCTTTTGCCCAGTCTTATCAGGGACCTTACATAGCCGGCATGAGTCAGGCTCACCATGCAATTGTTGAGGGACTTATTCTTGGTCTGAAGTTTGAGATTTAATTCGAATGAATATTCCAGACTTTGGCCCTTTGTTATGATTTCCCAGAGCGCCTTCCCCGCCTTTTCATAGCTTATTCTTAAAGGAAAATCGAGAGGAGCCTGCGATCCCGCCGGAATGATAATCACTCTTGGGATCAGACCATCCATCTTTATATGTTTACCAAGTTCGGCCTTGTACCGTAGATCGGATACTTCGATATTAAAAGCATTCCGGTTTGCGACCACAGTATGAAATACAAGTGTGGCTCCGGATAGATTGATTGAATCGAGTTCTGTTTCAACATCCCTGAATTCCGGAATCTTTAACATTGGGCCGGTCTTCCTGATATCGAAGTAGAAATCTTTTTTGAAAGGAAGATTTGTATGAAAGGAAGCCTTGAATTCATACTCCAGACTGTCGTGTTTCTCGATTTCAGCCGTTTTCCTGACATGGCTCAGTTTGGCAGTTTCTACCGTTAACGGAAGTTCAATTGCAACAGTGTCGTAGGCGCCCACGTAAATTGGAGGCGGGTAGGAATTGTCCAGGATGTCTTTTCCGGAAACCCTCAAATTGTAGTGGAACTGTTCTGCAGTAAATGAAACCGGAAGGGGATTGGTAAACATCAGGCGGGCCTGTGCCTTCGTTTCCTTGTCGTTGAAGCTGTTGATCGTCAATCCGATTATTTCCAGGTGGGGCTTCAGGAAGGTTTTGTCCGGAGACGGATTTTTGGCATAATGGATATATTGAATGCTTACCAAAGTCAGCACAGCCAATATAATAGTGATAGTGACAGCAAGCAGTAATTTTCTCAAAATATTTTGTGTTTAATGAGATCGTTAATGATAATAAAAGAGATCATGTGAAAAACCGGAAACAGGTACCTCGCTTCTTCCCGGACCTGAAACAAATCGTTCCCTGCCCCGAAGGCCACCAAGAAATTCTAAAACATGTTTTCTTCGGGTGGAAATCAAATTGGAGTATAGTTGATCTGCTTTTAATGGTCCTATAAGCTGATTGCATTTTCCAAGGGTATAAAATATCATGGGAGCATTGGTCTGTTCATTCAGCCATTTGCAAAAAGCCGGATCACGTAAGGATAGACGATTGATGTAGCTTGAATCCTCAGAGCTCAGAGACGCTGATTTTCCGGATGCTAAATAAAATCTTTTCTTAGCTTCAAAAAGCACAAGCATTTCCCTTTCTTTGCTTTCATAGTGTACCGACTGGATTGTCACTTCTACAGAAGAATGAAATAATAAATACCTTGAAATACCCCGGAGCAATTGCTTTTGCTCAGATTTGAGCTCCGATTGCATCAATGGCCATTCGAGAACATCATAATCAACCGGTTTTTCTTGTACCTGAGAACTGATTGTCACGAACGGATATGCTGTTGGTTTTTCCACGATGTTTTCAAGAACCTGAATGATTTCAGAACGCAGATTGAATTTGGGGTTGTTCAGATCTCCGTGAATAGGCACTTCCACGTCGATATTCCGGTTTAACTCCCGCACAAGAAACATAATAATGCGCATGGGTCTTTTCTTGGCATCCTCGCTTTTGACACGGCTTGCCAGAGTTGGGTTTTTAACGAGTACGTGATTGGTGCTGGTTATCTGCTTGTTCAGTACAATCCAGTTGCCGGATAAACTAATGGTGCCCTTGTCGAATGGATAAGAAGTGTACGTGACTGTATAAGGATTGAACATCGGAACCGGAACAGCACTTATATTGTATGTAAGATTGAAATTTCCAAGGTTGGAAGGGTCTGCAATGAAATGGATATTCAGATTTCCGAATGGGTTTATTTTTGACTGCAAGGAGATGTCCAGTGATTTGGCTCGTGTATCAATATTTTTTGCTTTTATCAGAATAGGACTGGCGGAAAGGGTAAAGCTTTCCTGAAGGGCAAAGTCGTTATAGAGTGCCTGTGCATTACTCAGCTGAAGTTCATTGACCCTGTATTCGCTGTTGATGATATCTTCAGCCACGAGACTGATGTAGTGTGCTAATTGAAAAATGATGTTTTCTGTGGAGTGAACACTTTGGGCCCGCGAAATTCTTTTGCCTTTCTGCCCGAACATGTGTGTAAAATTATCGAGGGAATCGTAACGCACATATTTGACATACATGCTGTCGAGCAATACTGTTTTAAAGAAGTATTTCTTGTTAAGAGGGCTCAGCGAATCAATGTCGAACGTAAGTTTACTGAACCTGAGGTAATCGTCTCCTTTGCTCTTCCCGAAATGGAAATTTCTGAGATCCAGTTTGCCCTGAGCAAGCAGGTTTTTGGCATCTTTAAAATTTCCCCGTGCATT
>DASYGQ010000207.1:0-9999 GCA_035999585.1 Bacteroidia bacterium
AATACCGAATAAAAGATGTCGCAGCTGCCCAATCCTCGGCGGCCGGGTCCGTATGTTCCTTCCGGTCCCTCGGCACAGGCGGCAAAGAAGAGGATTTTACCATTGGCTGAATAACAGGGCGCACCCTCGTTGCCAGGAGTATTGATGCCATCCACCGGTTTGGAAGGTGACCATTTGCCGTCCACCAGTTCGCTTGCATAGAAATCTTCCTGGCTGTCGCCTTCCTGAGCGCGCATGTTGCGTGTGTACAGAAAATGTTTTCCATCCACCGTGATCGCCGGGAAATATTCGTGATTGGCCGAGTTGATGGCTGGACCCATGTTCACTGGATTGAATGGCACGGGATGCTTCATGGCATCGATTGCGAATTCGCAGTTGATGAGGTTTCTTTTTACCTGTAGCTCCATGTCGGGGTCTACGTAAGGAGCGGTCAGAAATTTCTTGAAATGTGTCTGTGCATCTTCGTACATCCCAAGGCTAATTTCATAGGATGCGCAGGCAAAATAACTCTGCCAGTGGCGGGTATTGCCTGTGGCGAATTCTTTTTTGAATTCCTCAATGGCCTGAGGCAATTGCTTGCGGTCGGCATAGATATCTGCCTTGAGTTCATACACCTCCGCAAACGTAGGATCTTTCTTTTCCGCTTTGCCAAGCAGTTCGAGGGCATCGTTGTCTTTTCCGTCTTTGTAGGAACGAAGGGCGTTTTCAAAATAACGGATGGCTTTCTCATCCATGCTGGAATACTTGCCCGGAGGAGTGCCCTGAGCGAAGCCATTCAGGTAAGAGGCAAAAATGAAAACAACAATCAGAATCCTTTTCATAAGCAATCTTCAAATATTTATAAACTGTTAAGGTATGTGCATGTATTTGTGGGTCTGCAGAGATACATTCCATTTCGGGTTGTTCATCACATAATCCACAATGAGGGGCATCATCTGTGCCGATTTGCTCCATTCAGGCTGTAAAAACAAACGGCATCCGGGACGTACCTTCGCGGCATTTTTCTCCGCCCATTCAAAATCATTCTTGTTGTAAACGATCACTTTCAGCTCATCGGCCTTCTGAAGACTTTCAGCAAGGGGCTCCATTGTCTTCTTGGGAGAAAGGCAGATCCAGTCCCAGTGGCCGGTGATCGGATAAGCCCCTGATGTTTCCAGAAATGTTTCGATGCTTTTGTTTTTCAGTTCAGAGGTAAGATAACTCAGTTCATACATGGCAGGTTCACCGCCGGTGACGACCACGGCTTTGGCGGGAAATTTTCCGGCATTGCTGATGATGAGGTCGACTGCGGTGGCAGGGTGCAGTTTGGCATCCCAGCTTTCCTTCACATCACACCAGTGGCAGCCGACATCACAACCGCCGATGCGGATGAAATAAGCGGCCTTGCCCGAATGAAACCCTTCACCCTGAATGGTGTAAAACTCCTCCATCAGCGGCAATACTTTGCCCTGTTTCAGTAAATCCATTGCCTGTGTCTCCAGCTCTTGGCTCATTGTTCATCTAAAATTATACTTGTATTCTATTCTTTAAAATAATGTCGAATATCGAACACCGAACATCGAATGTCGAAGTGAAATTAAAATTGAAGGAATGAAGAATCCCGTTTAATACGCCTTCGAAATTCGGTGTTCGACATTCGAAATTTACTTTTCCCCTTTAAATTCATTTCCCTTCTTTCATTTCCTTAAATGCAATCCAGGCCATTAGTCCCATTCCGGTGGCCAATGCATTTTCATCAATATCGAAAGTTGCTGTATGCACCCCGGCTGTTATTCCCTTCCTTGCATTTCCCGTGCCAAGCCTGTAAAAGCAGGCAGGGACCTGATGTGAATAGAAGGCAAAATCCTCAGCTGTCATACGCAGGGGCAGTTCTTCCACATTTTCCTTGCCGAGGTATTCCTCTGCGCTCATGATAGCGCGTTGTGTCACAGCTTCATCATTCACCAGGAAAGGATATCCTTTGCGTACTTCAAACTCACATTTCCCGCCAAGCTCAATCGCGGTTTTCTCAGCCAATGCAATCATTTTCCGGTGGGCTTCTGCGCGCCAGTGTTCATCCATTGTACGGAAGGTTCCTTCAATCTTTACCTCCTGAGGTATCACATTGGTGGCGCCATCGGCAATGAAGCGGCCGAAAGCCAGAACCGTAGGTGCAGGACTGTTGGTTTTGAATTCAATATCGAGGCGTCGTAATACTTCGCCGGCAATGAATATGGGGTTGTTATAATCGGCCGGCATGGCGGCATGACCACCCTTTCCTTTCACCGTCACATAAAGCTCATCTGTGGAGGCCATGTACATGCCTTTGCGGAAACCTACTTTGCCTGTTTCCATAGAAGGATAAACGTGCTGGGCAAAGATGCGGGCGGGCTTCGGATTTTCAAGCACCCCCGCTTTGATCATGAGAGATGCACCGCCAGGCAGCTTTTCTTCCCCGGGCTGGAAAATCAGTTTGACCGATCCCGACAATTGTTCTTTCAGTTCATGCAATATTTTAGCAGCGCCCAGAAGCGAAGCCGTATGCACATCATGCCCGCAGGCATGCATGACACCATTGTTCTGTGAGCAGTAACTATTCGGATTTTTTTCGAGGATGGGCAGAGCATCCAGATCGGCACGCAGTGCGATGGTCTTTCCAGGCTTTGCTCCTTTTATTTCCGCAACCAGTCCTGTACCCACAATACCCTCCTGAAAAGGAATACCGTATGAACGCAGCACGGAAGCCACGTACTCGGCGGTTTTGTGTTCCTCAAACGACAGTTCCGGATGCTGATGCAAATGCCTCCGGATGGAAATAATTTCCGGCAGCAGCTGGGAGGCCCTTTGTTGAATGATATGTAGCGCTTCTTTCAATTATTTTCCGAAAAACATTTTCAGGCTCACAAGCAACAAAACGCTCGCAAATATTTTCTTCACCGTTGCCTGATCGAGCGAAATACTGATTTTGGAGCCCAGAAAACCACCGATTGTAAATGTGGCAGCGATGAGCAAAGTTGGATACACATTCACATAACCTCCCTTGTAATAATTCATGACGGCGAATATGCCGGCCGGGAGCAACAATACCGCCAGCGAGGTGCCCTGTGCGGTGAGCTGGGAATAGCCCAGAAAAAAAACGAGGCAGGGGACAATAATGATTCCACCACCTACTCCGACCAGCCCGCTGAGTATGCCGGCAGCCAGCCCCACCAATAGCAGGGTAACAATTGTTAAAGTATCCATAGAAGATTTTTTCATAAACAGGAAATGATGAGCGCCCTAAAAATCCTGGGTGAACGACAAGTATGTGATGCGCGGTCCTATAACGCCGTTCTCCACACCGCGTGCCCAGTCAAGCCGAACGAAATATCCGAAGATGCGTGTCCGGATGCCCATGCCATAGCCTCCGACAATCGGATTTTCGTGATTTTTCAGGGTGACGGTAATGGCATTGCCGGTATTGCCTCCGAGTATCGTGGTGTTGAGGGAGTTTTCTTCCGAGTAAGGTGAAGATCCGTTCCAGGCGGTTCCGACATCTCCGAAAGCGATGATCTGAAAATTATTGATGAAGTCGGACCGGATAGGGCGACTGATCAGGTATTTGAAAATGGGCCAGCGGATCTCGCTGTTATACAACGCAAAGGTATTCCCGTTGCGAATGTTTTGATAAAAACCACGCATAGGCGTGGCAATGGTTTGATAGGCGTAATTCTGATCGGTGGCGATGCGCACGGAATTATCAAATTTGGGATTGAACCAGTTGTCTACTCCTCCCATGTAATAAATAAGCTTGTCATGTCCGAAAGAAGTACTGGCTGAAAAACGGTTGCACCAGATCAGATCACGGTGTATTTTCTGATAGTGGCGGAAGTCAACTCCAACCACACAGAGGTCCGAATTCTCTTTATCAATTTGCTTGTAGTATTCTGCAAAGAGTTTGAAGCGTAAGCCGTTGTATAGGTTGAGGCCTCGTTTGATGGTATTGTCAAAAACATATTCCAGTTTGGCTGCGCCCCAGTTTTCATAATCATGGGGACGTGCCAGATTCACATCGTCGGTGGCCAGATAAACGGTTTGATCATTCCGATAGGTCAGGCTGCCACCCAGGCGGGCCACTTCGCTGAAAGGCCAGCGCACCCGGTAAATAATTTCATCGGTATGCACTTTCTCAAGTGCCCCTCCACCTTGTGCCACGTTCAGCAGCGACTCGCGGTGGAGCACCAGTTGCTTGTCGAGCCGGTGCGTCCGGTCGTCGTAACTGAGCATATACTCGTTGCTGTTCAGGTCGCCTGCGAGACGGAATCCAGCCGTGATTTTTTTATCCTCAAGCAGATCTGTCATGCCAATTTTGAAAAGTCCGTTCAAGCCGGGATTGGTATAGATGGGACTTCCACCGCCTGTGAATTTCTGATAGCTGGCATTCAGGAAGCTGTTATCAAGCTGAGTCACTACATACTCAGTGGCATACTGGATCTTGTAATTACGCTGGAGCGGAAGCACAAAATCATCCTTGGGCAGGGCGGCAAGCGTGGTGTCTTTGCGGCTCAGGGAGTCTTTTGCAGCCGGAATGTTTTTCGCTGTCGGGCCGAGAGCTGGTTCCTTCTTGGGTGATTTGTTGAAATTGTAATTATTGATATTTACCGACGAGGTGTCTTTGGGCGAATTGTATTCCGTCACTTTCACCGTCACCTTCTCCATCGGGGCAGAAGAAGTGGATTTGGGAGTGGTCACGGTCGCTTCTTTGAGGGCCGCTGCTTTCTTGATCGAATCGGATGAGCTCATTCCTTTAGGAACACGCAGGCTTTCGCTTCGGAAAGGGGTATTCTTGAGTTTCAGTTCGGGTAGCGATGCCGGATCATCCATGGTCCGAATGTACATGTGGTATTTGCCTTTGTGGTACACAATTTCAGCGAGCTTGTTTGCCTGCGGACTCACATCCTGCTCGAGGATACCGGTTGAATAATTGGTCACCGGGCGTGATGTCACAAAATAGCTGTAATGAGCAGTTGTATCAACTGAAGAGATGGCGCTGTCGAAGCGGGCAATGTATCGGTTCCGCACCCCGTTGGCATCGCTGATATAACTGAATTTATCGCCGCTGAAATCGGAAGGAAGGCTTTCATTTATTTTGGGTGTGTTATTCACCCGGCGCAACACATTGGAATGCGTTTTGTAATTGTAGATAAACAGATCGGTGAAATGGGAAAGGTTGGCCTTAGGATCTTCCATATTACCGCGGATGGTATCATTCACGCGGTTGGAAGCGAAAATCACCTGATTGGAATTATTGATGAAACGGGGATTCAGGTCGTCATAAATATCTCTGGTAATCTGTTCGGAATTATTTCCGGCAGGGGTATAGATGAAGATATCGCTCTGGCCTTTTTGCATGGCAGACAAAACCATTTTCTTCCCGTCGCTGCTGTATGACATGTCCAGGATCTTATCGTAATTATCCATCGTACGCGACTCTTTCTCCTTCGTCTCTATCGTATAAAATGTCAGGTATGTTTTTCCAGATTTTTCCCATACATAGGAAAAGAGCTTGCCTGAAGGATGCCAGGCGACAACAGGATACGTATAATCATTGATGCGATCGAGCCGGTGGCCGTATTTCAAAAGTCTTTTTTTCTTGTTGGTGGTAAGATCATAGAGCCAGAATTTTACTTTGCCCATATCATTCGTCACATACGTGGCGTACTTCCCGTCAGGGCTCAGTTTCAACTGGGTATAAACAACACCGGCTTTTATTTTTCTTTGTTTCTTAATCATTTCCGGATCCTTTGGCAATACGGAAGTGGAATCCGAATAGCGGTAGCGGTCGGAATAGTAAGCAAGCCAGTCGGCCGAAAGATTGTTGATGGAAACACCCAGCACAAAGAGGAAAGAGCTTTCGATGTTGCGGCTCACTTTAGTCATGTACAGAATGTTGGATAATACACCTTCACCATAGGTTTCCACGATGTAATTCCAGATTGAGTGCCCTGCGTAGGTGGCATCCTGTCCGGCCAGGCGGTTAAATTTTTTGTATTTGCCGCTGGTGATGCCATCCCTTACCCTGTTATCGATATCGGTATCCCATTTGCGGGAGACGTAGGATATCAATCCTTTGGTATACCATTCAGGAAGGTTGAGCAGTGTGGAATTCTTGAGCATGTCTTTCAGGTCGCCACCATACATCATGTCGTTTACGAGAACTTCGGCCACTCCGGCTTTGATCTGTTCATCGAGTTTGCGGTGATCGCCATCGAAATAGATAAACACTTTTCGGCCAACGATACGAGTCACCCCGCCTACGTTGTACTGAGACTCCCCTTCGAGCCCGATATTGCTTTGGCGGTAATCTTCGTATTTGTTGTAGATAATGAATTGAATTTTTTCTTCGGTGCTGTGATCCAGGAGCTTTTCAACTTCTTCCACATATTTCTTGGCAGCATGGGCGGTGTAAACGGCTATTTCTTTTCCACCGACATTGAAATAAGTCTCATATTTCTCGAATTTGTAAACTGACCAGATGAAATCTTTGTATTGCACACGGTTCTTACCGAATTCCATTTGGGAACCACTGTAAAACTGAGAGTAACCTCGGAGAGATGCCAGCAGAAAAAGGAGAAATAATCCGGATGTATATATTTTCTTACCTATCGAATGGATCATAATACAGGTATTCAAATTTGTCAGGATGGAATGAAAGAGGCTTTTCATTCTTTCTTGAAATAAAAGAAAGCTAATTTACGACTCTTTACCTGAACCGGGAAGCGAAAAACCCAAAACAATTGATAATTTTGGGCATTAAATCTCTCAAAATGATTAAAATACACAGTTTCTGCTTTAATCCTTTCCAGGAAAATACCTATATCCTCTTCGATGAAACAGGCGACTGTATCATCATCGACCCGGGCTGTTACAATTCAGCGGAACAGAACACCCTTGTTTCATTTCTGGAAACAAACAAACTTAAACCTGTCAGGCTGCTCAACACACATGGGCATATCGATCATGTGTTCGGCAACAAATTCATTCACGACAAATACAAACTGGGCCTGGAGATTCACGAGAAAGACCTTGCCACCCTTGGTTCCCTCATGCAGGTGGCTAATCTTTATCAGTTGAAAGCCGAGGCATCGCCTGAGCCGGCCTTTTTTCTAAAAGAAGGCACTCAGATAGCGTTCGGCAATTCTGTTCTGGATATTGTCTTCACACCTGGCCATTCGCCCGGAAGCGTTTGCTTCATTGGAGCAAAAGACAAAGTGGTCATTGGCGGGGATGTATTGTTTAAGGAAAGCATTGGGCGAACTGACCTGCCCGGGGGCAACCACCAGGCATTGCTCGACAGCATAAAAACTCAGCTTTTCGTTTTACCCGATGATTATCAGGTGTTCCCAGGACATGGACCAGCTACGACAATCGGGCATGAGAAGAGGTACAATCCATTCCTTAACTGATCAGGCGTTGACTGTTTTACGTGCCGAAAGACGCTGAAGCGCTTTTTCGAGTTCCGTGACAAACAGCAGGATTTCCTTTTCAGAATGTTGACCCATGATTGAAATCTGCAATTGATTCCTCTCTTTCAGGTAACCGCTGTTATAGCTTGTTTCAACCCCGGCAGCCTTAATCGCATCGCCGAGTTCAACGGAACGTATTCCCTGGGAAGGGACGATCGTTGTAATGTGTGACTTGAAACGGTAATCCTTATTGACCACTGTTATCCCCTGCAAACGCGAAACCTTCTCAATAAGCAGGTTTGACAATTCAGCCGTTTTCCTCAATTGCTCCTCTTTCAGCGAATGATCAACAGCCTTATTAAGAGCCATGATAAGATTGGAGGAAATAGTAAAGGGAATGCCATTGTTTTTGAAATAATAACCCAGATCGATATAGGTAGGGATGTTTGGATCAGGAGTCAGCTCGGCATCGGTAAACACAATAGCAATACCTGCAAAGGAAGCAAGGCCTTTACCGCTCGAACAGGTGGCTATGGATATATCCTTCAGCGGAACCGGAACATTTCCAATGGCACTCATTGCATCCACACACACTTTCACATTGTATTTTTTCCCAAGAGCCGTCAAAGCGCTGAGGTCAGCCAAGCATCCCGTGGATGATTCACAATAGGTAAACAACAACCATCCGAGATCTTTACCGGAGGCAAGCATGGCTTCAATTTCTTTGAGATCGTATTCTTCTCCCCAGGCTTTCCGGTAAACATCAAATTTCAGGGATTGCTTTTCCGACTGGTTGATGAGGCGGTTTCCGAATTCACCGTTAGTCAGGATGAGTCCTTTTTTATCTGACCGTTTCAACTGTGCGATCATGGCTTCATTGGCCAGGGTTCCGGAACCGGTCATAAATACCACATGACGCGCTCCTGTTGACTTGCATATTTTCTGTTGCAAACTTTTAAACGCTTCCACAAAATCATCCGCTCTATGAGAAACAGGGATGCGTGCAAATATTTCCCTTACATCATCCGGAATAAAAACGGGACCGGTGGTCAGGTTAATCGGCGAGAAATTTTTCTCCATAGGTTTCTATAAATTTGTTCACATCCAGATACATTGGTTGATACAATGCATCCTCTTTTCCTATCAATTTATAAAATTCAGTAAATCCAATTTTTTCGTACAATTTGATTTGTCTGGTTGTACCCGAAATCAGGACCAGGTTATAATTCAATTCATAGCCCCACTCCACAATTTTACGCGCAAGCAAAAAGAAAACTTTACCTCCTCTTTTGTCGGGTTTAACCGAGAGCAACCTGATTTCCAAGGCCTTTTGAAAAGGGGGCAAATGTTTTTCAATGTCCGGAATTTTAAGATCCAGTGAAAAAGGTCGTTCATCATTAACAGCCACCATTCCAACCAGCTCTTTTCCAACGAGGGCAATGATATATGTGTTTTTCTCATGGAGTTTATCCACGAGAATTTTCTTGTTGTTTCCTTCGTGCTGAGGGATTTCCTCAACAAATGTCTGATAATTCAGCTTGTGAACCTGTGCCAGCTCCTCCTCCGTCTCGGCAAATTTGACAATAATCTGATCTTTCATATTGCATCAAAAAACGATCAGGAAGCAAATAAACCGAATCCGCTTCCCATAATTAATAATTTCAAGGTAACGTTTCTCTGATATTTTGCTAATATAGCAAAAATATAAAAAATTAATGGAAAAACTAAGCCCCGGCACCTACCGCCACTATAAAGGCAGGCTCTATGAGCTTATTGGCACCGCGCGTCACAGCGAAACACTCGAAGAGTTCGTTGTTTATAAAGCGTTGTATCAAACAGAGGGCCAGAACCTGTGGATCAGGCCCTTGAAAATGTTTTCTGAAATGGTATTGGTGGATGGAAATAGGGTACCCCGTTTCAACCGGGTTTAATGGCTTTTGTTTCAAAGTCGGTTTGGTCATAGCCTACAATTTCCAGCACAATTGCTTTTCCCACCAGATCCAATCCATCTTTGATCGTCAGCAATGTCCCCGCTTTCAAATGCTTCCCATATCCTACCGGTGCTTCCAGCACAGCCTGTATCACTACCTGATCACCGGGTTTGATTTCCTGTCTGAACTGGTCGAGCCGGATATTTGAACAATAAGACCCCGACTCACGGATATAGGCTTGTGGCCTGTAAACTCCGAAAACCGGTTTTCTCCTGAAATTTTCAAAGAGCACTGTCAGTATCAGTAGTGGACTGCTGTAAATCAAGCTATAAACGGCTGAGGATTTCTCTTTCAATTTCTTCGCTGTCCCATTTCGCATCAATGTCTTTCCTGGTCATGATCTGCTGCATGATCGCTTCCTGTTTTTGGCCTTGCTGCATGGCTGTGGAATAGCGGATATGAGGGGTGTAAGTCACCATCGAATAAAGCGGTATCCATTTATCAGGGTATTTCCCGCTGAAACGTGCTTCAATTTTTTTCTGCAGCAGGAAACGGGGATCTGCTGTTTTGTCGCGCATCTCCACAAAATTTTCAATGGCCAGATCTGCAATCGCATCGGCATCGGGCTTGCGCAATGTCTGATA
>DASYGQ010000222.1:0-3309 GCA_035999585.1 Bacteroidia bacterium
GGTTTCCATCAGCCTTCAGTTTGTGCGCGGCGAGTTGAAAGGGCTGAATGGGAAAAATTATCACAATCCGGTTGATGCTATTCGAGAGCTGCAGGAAATAGCTTCCGTCTATGCTATCGGGCGCGACATTCATGTCGGCGATACGATTATCGGCATCAAGGGACGCGTAGGTTTTGAGGCAGCAGCCCCGATGATCATTATCAAAGCACATCATGCGATTGAAAAGCATGTGCTCACCAAATGGCAGGCACATTGGAAAGAACAGCTGTCAGGCTGGTACGGCAACTGGCTCCACGAAGGGCAGTTCCTGGACCCTGTCATGCGCAACATTGAAGATTTTTTAACTAGCACACAGAAAAATGTTAGTGGCACTGTTTTCGTCACCCTAGCTCCCTATCGCTTTCAGGTCAACGGTATTGAATCTCCGCATGATCTGATGTCAGACGCTTTTGGAAGTTACGGAGAGATGAACAAGTCCTGGAGCGGCCAGGATGTGAAAGGATTTGCCAAAATATTCGGTAACCAGGTGGCTATTTTTCACAGGGTTAATAAACAGGAACTTCCTCTTACCTCCAAGATGAATGACAATGAACACTGAAATAAAAGCAGGCATCATAGGGGCAGCCGGTTATACCGGCGGGGAGTTGCTGCGCATACTGCTGAACCACCCGCAAGTCAAAATCAGTTTCGCACAAAGTAAAAGCCATGCAGGCCATCTGTTGTATGAAGTACATCCTGATCTCACAGGCGACACGGAAATGCGTTTCTCCGCTCTTGCCGGTGAAGCCGATGTTCTGTTTCTATGCTCGGGTCATGGAGAAGCACGGAAATTTATTGAACAGACCCGGTTAAACCCTGAAACAAAAGTCATTGATCTGAGTCAGGATTTTCGCTTGAAAAATTCTGTTTCCAAAGAGAAATGGGTTTATGGCTTGCCTGAATTGAACAGGCAAAGTATCGCCTCCTGCAGCCGCCTGGCCAATCCAGGCTGCTTTGCCACTTGCATTCAGTTAGGCTTATTGCCATTGGCTGCGGCAGGATTACTGAAAACAGATATTCATGTTTCAGCCACAACGGGCTCCACTGGTGCGGGTCAATCGCTCAGCCCCAGCTCACATTTCAGCTGGAGGCAAAACAACCTGAGCATTTACAAAGCATTTGAGCATCAGCACCTGGCTGAAATAGGTCAAAGCCTTTGCCAGTTACAGGAGGGGTTCGATGGAACCATCCACTTTATTCCACAGCGCGGGAGCTTTACAAGGGGAATACTGGCTGCGATTTATTTGGATTGCAATCTTACAGACAAAGAAGTTGCAAGTCTGTACCAGCAGTATTTTGAAACACATCCTTTTGTGTATCTCAGCAAAGGCCCACTGGATTTAAAACAAGTCCTGAATACGAACAAGTGTTTCCTGCAGCTTGAAAAACACGAGGGGCGACTTCTGATTACAAGTGTGATTGATAATTTGCTAAAAGGGGCATCCGGACAAGCCGTTCAAAACATGAACCTGATGTTCGGATTGGAGGAATACAGCGGCCTGAAATTGAAAGCCAGCGCATTTTAAGTTATCAGGCTGGACAAAAAGATAAAAATGAATCAAAAAAAGAAAAATGAAACCTTTTGATGTTTACCCTTTGTTCAATATCACCCCGGTGAAAGCTTCGGGATCCTTTCTCTGGGATGAGAATGGCCGGCAATACCTTGACCTTTACGGAGGGCATGCGGTTATTTCTATCGGCCACTCGCATCCGGCTTATATCCGGCGGATACAAAATCAACTCGGACAAATCGCATTCTACTCCAATTCCGTGCACATCAATCTGCAAATGGAGCTGGCGGAAAAACTGGGGAAGCAAAGCGGTTATCCGGACTATAACCTGTTCTTATGCAACTCCGGCGCAGAGGCCAATGAAAATGCACTGAAGCTGGCTTCCTTCCACAATGGCCGGAAGAAAATAATTGCCTTCACCAAATCTTTTCATGGGCGCACCTCACTGGCAGTAGCCTGCACTGACGATACCGGTATCCGCGCCCCTGTAAATGCCAACAATGATGTCATTTTTCTTCCATTCAATGATATCCAGGCATTGAAAAAACACATGGATGAAACAATCTGTGCTGTGATAATAGAGGGCATACAAGGTGTGGCAGGTGTGCAGGTTGCAGAATCCGGATTTCTTCAAAAAGCAAAGAACCTCTGCGAGCATTTCGGCAGCGTACTAATACTGGATGAGATACAATCGGGTTACGGCCGGAGCGGCAAGTTTTTCGCTCATCAGTTTTCCGGAATAAAACCGGATCTGATTACAACGGCTAAAGGAATGGGAAACGGGTTTCCAGTAGGAGGAGTTTTGATAGCACCAAAGTTTGAAGCCAAATACGGCATGCTTGGAACCACATTTGGCGGAAATTACCTGGCATGTGCAGCAGCCATTGCGGTGCTGGATGTGATGGAGGACGAGGGCCTGGTGTCCAAAGCACAAACATCCGGCGAGTATCTGATGAAGTCTTTGAAAAAACTTCCGGGCATCAAGGAAATCAGGGGCCGGGGCCTGATGATAGGAATCGAGCTCCATGCCCCGTGTAATGTCTTAAGGAAAAATCTTCTTGACAAATACGGCATTTTCACAGGTTCATCCTCCTGCAAAAATACCTTAAGGATTCTGCCGGCGCTGAACATCGGAAAGGCCCAGCTCGATTTGTTCACCCAGGCACTGAAAGAAAATCTAACCATTCATACGCAAACAGCATGAAATATTTCACCACTGTCAACGATGTAAAAAATGTCGATGATTTAGTCAGCGAAGCATTATTGCTAAAGGGCAATCCATTCCGCTTTCCAGTTTTGGGTAAGAACAAAACATTAGGTCTTATTTTCCTAAACCCAAGTTTGCGCACCCGTCTCAGCACCCAGAAGGCGGCCATGAATCTGGGTATGAATGTCATGGTCATGAACATCGACAAGGAAGCCTGGGCTTTGGAGTTTCAGGATGGAGCTGTGATGAACGGGCAAACGGTTGAACATGTGAAAGATGCTGCAGCAGTCATGGGCGCTTATTGCGACATTATCGGCATCCGGTGTTTTCCGGGGCTCAGTGACCAAAAGGCAGATTACAGTGAACAAACTTTACTGCAATTCATGAAGCATTGCCGGGTGCCTGTTCTTTCCCTCGAATCGGCGACGCTTCACCCTTTACAGAGTCTGGCTGATCTGATGACCATCCGTGAAAACTGGGCCGGTTCGCGCAAGCCCCGTGTTGTTCTCACATGGGCTCCACATATTAAGGCTTTACCACAGGCTGTTGCCA
>DASYGQ010000237.1:0-6810 GCA_035999585.1 Bacteroidia bacterium
TCAGGGAAACATACTTCGAAAAAAGCTGATCATTCAGCATTAATGGTTGAATATTGGATGCATGAAGGCGCTTAGAAAGCTATTCTTAATCGCTTTCTAATGCCATTCCGGATCTTTGGCAGGTGAATTGCGTTGAATAGACAAGCAATCCAACCGTCATGAAAAAAACATCCTCCATTCTCCTAACGCTGGTTTCCAGTCTTTCCCTGCATTGGAACCTGCAGGCTCAGAACCGCGGTACAGACCCCGATTCCCTGCATCACAACACACATGTCACGGGTACAGCCACCGGCCATTATCACCACTGGCTTCACCCCTTTCATCATTCGGCAAATATCAATCCGGGCAGAAGCGGCAGCTCTTCAGGCAGGGCTCGCGGCAACGGAAACGACAACGGACCCGTCACCGGTCACCGCAGCAGTGGAAGTATTGCCCGCGGCGGGTTTGGTTCCTCGGGCCATTCTTCCTCCAACTGATCCGTCATGAAACGGCATTGTATTCCTCCAAGGATTGATTGGAAAACCAAAGTGGAGGCTTTGGGCTTTGGCTATCACACACTGGACAATGCATTGTACTGGGATGAAAGCCATTATTATGAATTCAGCTACCGGCAAATTAAAATTCTGGAAGACGCAAGCAACAAGCTTCATCGTCTTTGCCTGAAAGCCGTGGATTATGTCATCCGTGAAAATCTGTTCGAGCAGTTCTGCATTCCGGAACCTTTCATCAAACACATCCGGACATCCTGGCAACGGGAAAGTCCCTCCATCTACGGTCGCTTCGATCTTTCCTGGGATGGCGATCTGAACAAAGCTCCAAAGCTCTTTGAATATAATGCCGACACACCCACCTCACTTTTTGAGGCCGGTGTGGTGCAATGGTTCTGGCTGAAAGATTTCCATGCCGGAT
This sequence comes from Bacteroidia bacterium, assembly GCA_035999585.1. GTDB lineage: Bacteria > Bacteroidota > Bacteroidia > Palsa-965 > Palsa-965 > Palsa-965. Next base: position 910 of record DASYGQ010000237.1, read on the forward strand.
GGGATCAGTTCAATTCCATACACGAAAAACTGATTTACTGGTGGAAACAGATCATGCCTCAGTTCAGAAAGCAGACATTATACTTTTCATGCCTCGATGAGTTTCCGGAAGATTTCATCAACATGAGCTATCTGCAGGATTGTGCCATGCAGGCCGGTATTGAAACTAAATTCATCGCCATCGGTGATATTGGCTGGGACGGCAAAGATTTCCGCGATACGGAAGAACAGAAAATCCCTTGTGTTTTCAAGCTCTATCCCTGGGAATGGCTTATGCACGAAGAGTTTGCACCACATCTGCTGAAAGCAGATACCCGATGGATAGAACCTTCCTGGAAAATGATTCTAAGCAATAAGGCCATTCTGCCTGTTCTCTGGAAACTTAATCCCGGTCACCCGAACCTGCTTGAGTGTTATCTGAACAGCCCCGGGGGCATGCACGATTATATCCGGAAACCGATTCTTTCACGCGAAGGTGCCAATGTAAGTCTGGTTGAAAACAATCATCTCATGGCCGAAACCGGCGGAGAATACGGCAGTGAAGGTTTTGTGTATCAGCAATTATATAAACTTCCCGATTTTGATGGCAATCATCCGGTGATCGGATCCTGGATCATCGGTGGTAAATCAGCCGGCATTGGTATACGTGAAAGCAAATCGCTGATCATCGATAATTTCAGTCGTTTTGTGCCACATGCAATTACAACATAGCAACCCTATTCACCTTCCCCGCTGAAAGACAGTTTATACTTAAGCTGAAACAGAAGAACTGTATCTTTTTCTGTGTATATCGTTATTGTATATAAATTCGTTCGATTGTGGGATATAGTCCAAAGAAGAACTTTGAAACCAGCGGTACGATTTACCTAAACTATTTGCATGAAAACATTTACTCTTTTCTCCTGTCTTCTTCTGTTGATCAATGCATTTGGCATTGCCGGCAATGTAACGGTGCAACCCATGGCTCCCGCCACCATCTGTCAAAGCAATTGCGTTACTCTCAGTGCGGTGGCTTCAGGCGGAACAGCACCCTATACGTATAGTTGGTTCGCCAATGGCACGGCTGTGAATGTGCAAGCCTGTCCGATAATAACCACCACCTATACAGTTGTTGCATCCGACAATGCCGGAATTGCATCGTCCCCGGCAACTGTTCTGATAACCGTAAACCCACCCTTGGAAGTTGTTGCTCAAGCAGGAAACAGCATGTGTCCTGGTAGTTCCGCGCAACTGAGTTCAATTGCATCAGGAGGCAACGGTGGGCCATATACTTATTCATGGATGCCTTCTGCAGGGTTAGACAACGCCAATATTCGGAATCCGACCGCCACTCCCGCAACATCCACTACATACACAGTCATTGCCTCTGATAACTGCGGGACACCTACTGATTCATCGTTTGTAACCATCACTCTTTTTCCGGCTCCTCAGGCGAATATCTATTATTCAGATACGACCACCTGCATGCCGGCCTGTACTCATTTTCACAGCGTTGTCAGTCCGCCCTGCGCGACTGCCACCTGGCACTTTGGCGATGGTTATGCTGCAAGTGCCTGTGACAGCATCAAACATTGTTATTTTGTTGCCGGTACGTATCAGATAACCTTGAATGTTACTGATATCAATGGTTGTCACGCCAGTACTTCCTCAACGGTTTCAATACTGCCCTGCACCGGTATAAACAACCTGCCTTCACTGGATATGACATTACATTTCTTCCCAAACCCTTTCACCGACAAGCTTAGCATTCAATGCGATTCGTACGACAGCCAACGGACAATTCGTGTCTTCGACAGCATGGGACGGGAAGTATGGCTCTCTGCTATGCCTGAAACATCCATCGAAATTAACCTGGATTATCTTCCAAAAGGAATTTACTTCCTACAGGTTCATTCGGGCAACGAGTTGGCTGTGAGAAAAATAAGCAGAGAATAATTAATTGGAGTTAAACCCTCAAAGATCTTCATGAGAATTAAGGCAGGCGCTGCCTACTTCAGTTTATTGAGTGTCATCCGGTTATTTACCACGCAATCATCATAATTCTGCAGGATTGCTTCCAATAGTTTCTGCAGTTGATCCTGCTGGGCAGAGGGTCTGACGGAAAGATTGTTTTGAAGCAGGCTGTCTTTCCTGATATCATAATAGCCACGAACCAATTTCCCGTCAAACTGCATAAACTGTTTGTCTTTATAGATTTGAAACATGTTATTGCAGAAATTGACCGCAAAATGCTCCTGTGATTTATCAAGCAGGTTTGTTCCGAAAGAAAAATACGGTTTCTCATATCCCAGCATGCCAAGCACAGTGGGCATGATGTCAATCTGCTGAGCAGTGGTGCTGTCGGTCCCTTTCAGCTTTTCGCTTGGGGAATAAAAAAAGATCGGAATGGAATACTGACCAACATTATTGGCATAGAAAGGATCCGATGAAACGCCTGTGTGATCAGGTGTAAACACGAAAATAGTGTTATCGAACCAGGGGGCTTTTCTCACAGTATTGAAATATTCCCGCAAAGCCAGATCACTATAACCTATGCTTGGATGGATTTCAAGTGTGCCTTCCGGAAATTTATTTTTGTATTTCGCCGGTACCAGATATGGGTCGTGAGAGCTGAGCGTGAACACGGAAGCGAGAAATGGCTCTTTCATCTCATTTTGTTTCCGGGCAAAATATTGCAGAAAGGGTTCATCCCAGATGCCCCAGTGTCCGTCGTAATCGGCTTCATTATTATATTCCGTACGCCCATAGTACTGGTCAAAGCCAGCTATTCCGGCAAACGACTGAAAGTTCATAGTCCCGTTGCTGCCACCATGAAAAAAAGCGGAGGCATAGCCTTTTTGCTTTAACAGGCTTGCAAGGCTGGAGATTTCATTGCTGGCATAAATCGATGAATTGTATGCCTCATTCATCAGTGTGGGTATGCCGGCGAGGATCGCAGGAATGCCTTCAGCTGAACGCTTTCCATTGGCATAAGCATTGCTAAACACGAGGCTTTCCTTCATCAGCGAGTCGAGAAAAGGAGTATAGCTCGTGCGTTTACCCAGGGCGGTGAACTCTTTTGAAAAACTTTCGAGAATGATAACCACTACGTTCATCTTTCGGAAAGGCTTGCCCGAAGGCTGCTGCACCGGTGAATAAATCCGGTGAAGTTCATCTTTTGAAAAATAAGAGACTTCACTCAGTTTTTCCTGACAAAGGGTTTTGAAAATACTGAAAGGCGAATTGATCACCAGCGGAATGTTGCGGGGGGAAACATTCTCTCCGGCATCAGCAATAGAGATGGGAATTAGCTGCAGTCCTCCTCTCAGGCCGATCACAGCAAAACCAGTCAATAAAATAAAAACACCCGTATTTTTAATGAGCGTGGAGTACCCGATGAAAGGCGTTCCGAGCTTTTCTGTTTCCATGCTTGTTCTCCGGTAGAGATAAACCAGCAAGGCCATCAGCAGACCGAAAAGAACGAATGCGTACCAGTTGTGTGTGATGAGAAAAGAAAGATGGTCGTTAAAATCACTCTTGCGTTTCACATTGGTAAACGCGTCCAGTGTCAGTCGCTTCAGAACGAAACGGAAATAAATCAGGTCGGCACAGTTGGCTGCGAGACCGAGCGCATTAGTAATGAAAAAGATTCCGGCAAGTGTTTGCTGGTACCATTTCCGGCTCAGCAACGGTGTCGGAAGAACGGAGAAAAAAACAAAAACGGAGTTGATAATCAGGATGGCACAGATATCAAACCGGGTGGCTATAACCGAAAGATAGAGGAAAGACCCGATACCGGTAACCGGGAAATAGCTTCTGTAAAACAGAAAAAAAAGCACCCGGCACAAGAAATAAAGAAACAAAACAATACCAAGTCTCCTCAACAAGAGAGAAACATACTTATAGTAATGGAGCATGGCCCAAAAATACACAGTTAATCCCGGAAACAAAATGCAAATGTGTGAATGGGCGTCCCTAAAAAATGAAATTTTTATTATTGGCCGGACAAGTCTATTTTTGCAGTAAGAAATCCTGTACTACCTGGTTTTCGCATTTTATAACAAAGCATCTATGCTCCGTTTTCTTGCTAATTTCTTTTCGCTTGTCTTTAATCCACTGATGGCGCCGACCGCCCTCTTTTACATTATTTTGTACCATTTCCCCCAAATAGGTGGAATTGGGAACGATCAGGCCAAGATGAAAGCGATCGGATTTATTTTTGCAACTACCTTTTTATTTGCCTTTGTGCTCATTTATATCCTTTACAAGTTAAGAATGATTTCAAAAATCACCCTCGATGATCAGAAGGACCGATACATTCCTCAGCTTGTGCTGAGTATCGTTTATATGCTGCTTGCCATGTTTCTGGGATTCCGCCTGGGATGGGGCAATGGCCTAACCCTCACTATGGTAGCCACAACGATTTCGGCCGGTGTTATCACAGGTGTCAATCGATTCTGGAAAATCAGCACGCATGCTTCAGGTGTGGCAGGAGTGTATGCCATCTGCACCGCATTGATCCTGTTATACCCGGGCTGCCCTTTCCGGACTCCTTATATTTGCATCTCATTCATAACCATTGCTGTGTGTGCATCCAGACTTTACCTGAAAGCACATACACCCATGCAGATCGTATGCGGGTTTCTGGTGGGAGGAATCAGTGGCTTTGCTCTCTTTTATTTTCATGGATGACGCTTCATCCGCGGTCAAACAAAATAAGGCTGAATCTAAACCTATTGCGTTTTTTTTGTCTGATTACAGGCCTGCTTGACCGATTGTGCCTTTTATCGCTCAGGAAGGCCCTTTCACAGAGATCCTGACAGAAAACATACAGAATATCCGAGCTTTACTGCTTTTCGGACTTAAGGAATCCGCGGAAGCGCTTTTAGCGTTAATGAAATAAACACTTCACATGCCTCCGGGCATTCGATACTATGATCCGAGAAAGAGCGCGGCTTTTTGTTTTATTTGCAGGACTGCTCAGTTCATGGCTGTATTCGGGATCACTCAGGGCCCAGACCGACACCACGCGTCAGCCTGATTCAAAAGTGGAAGCCGTGCTGGCTCCTCCATCGGAACGCACTCCCGATGATTCGGACCAGCGGGATATCATCGATGTGCTGAAAAAACTGTTCAGCAAAAATCAGAAACTCGAGAAAAAATTTTTCAAATCCGATTCTCTCCAGCCTGCGGACTCGCTGCTCCGCAAATCGGGCAAGCTGCACCCTTCCATCCTGCCGGGAGCCGGATATACCCTTCAAACCCGCTTTGCCGGTGTGATTGCTGCCAACGGTGCTTTTTATACCGACGAAAATGAGCATGCCAACCTTTCGGTTATCAATGCTCTTGTTGCGTATACCCAAAACCAGCAGATCATCCTTCCGGTACAGTCGAACATCTGGACCAAAGGCAATAAGTTCAACCTGATGGGCGACTGGCGTTTTTACAAATACCCTCAGTACACCTACGGTCTCGGCGGCCATACCACACTGGCTGATGCCGACCTCATGAACTATACCTATATCACCATTCACCAGACGGTTGCCAAACAGGTTGCCAAGGACCTGCTCGCCGGAATCGGATACAACCTCGACTATCATTGGAACATTACCGAAGCCGGCCTGCCCGATGGCCGCGTCAGCGATTACCAGAAATACGGCAAAACCAAGCAATCCACATCCACCGGCCCTTCCATCAACCTCCTGTATGATAACCGGCGGAACCCGATCTATCCGCTGCATGGATCTTTTGTCAATATTGTTTTCCGCCAGAACCTCACCTTCCTGGGAAGTGATAAAAACTGGGAATCCATTCTGCTTGATTACCGCAAATACTTCAAGGTGCCTGGATATAAAAACAGTGTTTTGGCACTATGGGCATACGCCTGGCTCACCATGGGAGGGGATGCGCCTTACCTCGATTT
>DASYGQ010000254.1:0-5920 GCA_035999585.1 Bacteroidia bacterium
TGTTTCATTTACACCTGACGGTACGCCAAATATTCGTAAATTTCGATCCGCCCAACTACGGATACATGAAATCAGTTCTTAAAGCCTGTTTTGTCTTATTTTCCCTGTTACTCTTTCACCCTGCTCAGGCCCAAAATCAAAAACGGATTGACAGTCTCCTGAAAGAACTTCCGCGCTGCAAAGAAGATACCAATAAGGTTATTGTTCTGTATGACCTGGGTTGGGAAACAAGCTACCGCAATCTCGACGAAGGCCTTCGATATGCTGAACAAGCTTTGAGCCTTGCAACCAAACTCAGGTACGAAGACGGACAAGTCATGTCCTATCATGATATCGGCAGCATTTATGTCGACCTCGGCGATTTTCAGAAAGCCAATGAATACCTCTTCAAGGAAATGAGGTTACTGGAATCCATGAAATCACCGCGCACATTGGCACCTTGTTATATTGAACTCGGCATACTGTATCAGACCCAAAACAATACCGCCAAAGCTCTTCATTATGATTCACTGGCTTTGGCTATCTATAAAAAAACCAAAAACCTGAAAGGCCTCACTGTCATCTATGCCAACATGAGCGCCTCATTTGAAAAAACGGGACACTTTGAGAAAGCCCTCGCGATCAACAAACAATCCATTGAGCTGAACAAGGTCATTGGCAATTCCGAAGCGCAGGTATCCGCTCTTCTCAACAACAGTCAGATTTACATTGGACAAAAGAAGTACGCAGCTGCTGAAGCAAGCGTCCTGGAAGCCTACCACATCTGCAGGGATCAGGATCTGACCTACTCACTCCCCGCAACCCTGTCGGGACTGGGCGAGTTGTATGAGCAGACTGATCAGACACGTAAAGCCATTGCATATTATGACTCCGCTTTAACCTGCGTAATTGTGAGTGGACAGAAAGAAGCCGAGATGCAGCTTTATGAGAACCTGAGTGAATGTTACGAAAAGCTGGGCGACTATGAACATGCACACAATTACCACAAGCAATACACCACCTTAAAAGACAGCCTGTTTGACGATCGCAAAAACAAGGAGATCACCCGCAATGAGATGAAGTACGAATTCGACAAGCTCAAGCAGGCTGAAAAGCTGGCTGCTGAGAAGCGTGAGCTGATCGACGAGCAGGAGCAACGGCGCCAGAAAATCATCCTGAGCTCATTGCTGATCGGCTTACTTGCTCTTCTCATTTTTCTATTTTTTATCTACCGCAGCTACCGTGAGAAGAAAAAGATAAACGCAGAGCTCGAGCAGGTCAATGAACAGATTCAGGAAAAAAACAAAAGTATTACCGACAGCATCAATTATTCCAAACGCATTCAGAATGCAATCCTGCCTTCGGCGAAAACAATAGCTGAGCTGTTGCCCTCTTCCTTCGTCTTCTTTCTGCCCAAAGACATTGTGAGCGGCGATTTCTACTGGATGCAGGAAGTTCCAGGCAAGGTTTTGTTCACGGCGGTTGACTGTACAGGTCACGGTGTTCCCGGGGCGCTTATGAGTGTAGTGGCCCACAACAACCTGAACCGCTGTATCAAAGAATTTGGTCTCAGCGAGCCTGCTACTATCCTCGACAAACTCAACGAGCTCGTTCAGGAAACCTTTGCCAAAAGCGAAGATGAAGTGCGCGATGGCATGGACATGGCCATCTGCTCCATCGATCACCAAAGCCTCATACTTGAATATGCAGGTGCGAACAATCCGTTGTGGGTAATTAGTCAAGGCAATGACGGACCGGAAGTTACCGAGATCAAAGCCAACAAACAGCCTATCGGCAATTATGCCGACAGCAAACCATTCACCCAACATCGACTTCAGCTCAAAAAAGGAGATTGCGTGTACATCTTCTCCGATGGCTATGCCGATCAGTTCGGTGGCGACAAAGGCAAGAAATTCAAATACAAGGCTCTTCAACAATTACTCCTCTCGATACAGGACAAAACCATGTCCGAACAAAAACAAATCCTTCACACCGCTTTTACCCAATGGCAAAACCAGCTTGAGCAGGTGGATGATGTGCTGATTATTGGGGTCAGGATTTGAGAAGAAAAAAGAATATTCAATAATCAATATTCAATGCTCAATTCTCAAGTTTTAAAAAAGGGAAATGAATATCGAATATCGAATTTCGAAGGGTTTCTCATGAAGAAAACCAATCGGTAAAACCATTTTAGGACTCGTTCCTTCGGCGTTCGATATTCGGGGTTCTTTTTTTCTTTACCGGAGCATCCCAATCAGCGCCTCTCTGTCTGTTATCCGGATCTTGCTTCCTTCAGAGGCAATCATATTTTTCTTCTTCAGCTCACCCAGCACCCGTACCAATGTTTCCTTGGCTGTACCCACATAACCGGCAAAATCAGTTCGATTCAGACGGATAATGACTTTGCCCCCATCTTCCGGGCGGTATATTTCATGAAGCTTCAGCAAAGCCAGCACAATCCTTTCCTTTACACGTTGCGAAGCGAAAAACGACATGCTGCTGACCCATACGCTGAATTCATGGCCAAGGGTTTCGAGCAGGAGGTTGGAGAGTGAAGGGCTTTGTTTCAACATTTTCAGGAACGCTTCCCTGGGAATAAATAAATAACTGCAATCTTCCAGGGCTGCTGCCGACAAAGGATGTGCCTCCTGACAGATCATCGGACGATAACCCATCACATCACCGGCGGTATAGAAATAAATAATTGTCTCCCTGTCACCCGGATTACTCTGATACATTTTGATTTTGCCTTTCGTCAGGATATACACCCCGGCAGGGTGAGAGCCCTGCTTGAAAAGCATTTTTTTCTTGCGGATGCTTTTTTGCTGGATGGTTTTTTCCAGATGAGCCAGCTCATCGGATGGCAGCCGTTTAAAAAGATCTTCGCTTTTGTAATAATATTTGTTGAGAGAGAATTCCATGGGCAAAAATACACACTATTGAACAATGCGCATTTTCTGAAAATTGACATTTGTCAATATTTACCAGAAGTATAGCCCCGAACTTTGCAGCGTGTTCAGAATCAGCTTGCACTTGAATAAAATGGGGAGGGGGCGGCAATCTTTCCGCCGGTCGATTTTTACAGCCCTCTTTTTTCTTTTCCTTCAAAATCTGAATGCTCAGATCAATTCGCCGGAACTTAGTCTCCGCTGCGACACACTCGTGTATGCCTCTGTATCAAATTCCGTGAAGTTCAATGGCAGGAATACGCTGTGGTTCCGCACCAATGACCCCCGTGAAATCTGTGAACTGACCTTTCGTGTGGCTCCTGAATCGGGCATCAGCAAACTAAAGCTGAAAACTTCACCCCGTTTCCGTATCATTGATTCACTCACTTCCGCCGGTCCGAATGCCTTTCGTGGAAAAATCCGTTTCAACGACCTCATGGCTTCCGGCACGGAGCTGATCGCTGTCAAAGCTTTTCACAGTTCAGGTGCTACGGATGAGTTTGAATATCCATTGTTGCCGGTTATGGAACCCTACATTACCGTTCCTCCGGCAAATATCGAGCTGATGCAGGATGAAGAGAAAACCATTGAGATACCCGTCCGCAACGCATTTAATATTAAGGCCGACAATGCCTGGCTGAGCGGCAAAACGATGGACTATAAAATCTCCGCCTCCCTGAATAGCCTGTTGCTTACCGTTCGCACCCACAATACCGGCAGTCAGGTGCTTGCACTTAACCTGCATACCCGAAAGCCCATACTCAATGAGCAACTCATACCTGCCGATGAGCTTCTTCCGCTATCCATTGGTTTTTACGTGAAGCCATTCCGGCTCAATTATATCAATACCGACAAAAACCTCATCTACCTCGATCCCGGGTATTCCCACACCGAACAAATCCTGGTCGACTATAACCATGCTTTTGAAATGAACAAATCATACCGGGTGGAAGACCGGAAAGAAAATGGCGCTCTGCTCGTTGCTGAGCTCTATACACAATCGCAGGTGGAGAACAATTCCAAAATCATCTGTCGCCTCCGGACCTATGCCAGGCATCGGACTGAGGAGGGTTATCTCTTCATCAAAGACGAAGGCAAAGCTTTGTTCATGACCAATCTGAATATCCTCGAAAAACCGGAAATCAGCAGCCTCAGCATCCGTCACGAAGGCGGAGAATGGGAGACAAGAAGTCCGGTCTACCCCGGAGAAACCATCGAAGTAAGGGCCGAAGGAAAAGGATTGCTGCAGGCAAAACTTGAATTTGAATCATGTCCTCCCCTTCAGGCTGATTCCTCAAGAAGCTCTGACGAAGCGCTTTTTTTTACGCTGCATATCCCCGCAACGATTCAGGCACGCAAAGCGCTCCTCTTCATGAATAAGAAAGCAAGCACCTTCGAGCTGGATGTGAACGAATACCAGCGGCCACACCCGCTCGATTTCATCAGCGTGAATCTGAACGGAACCCTGCATCCGCTGAACGACCCCGACATGGATCATCCGCTGTTTGTGGAAACAGCCATTTCGGATGTGGTGCTTCAGTTCAATGCCGACAAGATCGACCTGCCCGGTGATCTCTACGGCAAGCAATACCTGCATATAAAAACGGAACTACTCGGGAACGACGATAACCTCCTTGAACAGGAAGACTTCAATGTATGCATCTGTCCTTCTTCACAAGGACCACGTGGTTTGTTTTACGACCGCAAGGGCTGTACCGAAAACACGGTGAGTATCAACGAAAAGCTCCGGCACAAGACATACAGTCTGGATCCTTTCACTCAGATCATCATTACCATCCGTCACGATGATGCGAAGTACAAGGATTCGGAAGGTTTTGAAAAAAAGATCCGGATTTTTGTAAAGCGCAAATACCATGTGGATCTCCAGATTTCTTTTCCAACCGGTCTTTTATATAAAACCGTTGGAGAAACAGGCATCGGAAACCTTTCCGGATTGGGCATCTGTGCTTTGGCACAGGTGAATTTCTACGATGAGAATCGTCCAGGAAAATACAAGCCGTATTCATTCGGGGCCGGGTTTATCTCGCTGAATACATTCAATTTCAATGAAGGTCCGACCGACAGGCGCGACGTAGGTCTTATCATAGCCGCAACGGTCACTCCTTACAAAAACAAATCGAAGTTCAGTTTCCCCATCTATGCCGGCATGGGTTATCTGCTGAAAGCTGAAAAAGGATTTATCATGATGGGCCCTGGCGTGCAGGTTGATTTTTAGAAAACAAATTATGACTTCACATCCATCCGGGAAATCGTCCATCCCTGTTTCTCCCTCCATGGGACCTTTGCTTGAGTCGGAGCAGATAGGCTCCAACCGTCAGCCGGTCGACCGTCGTGTGCTTTACCTCTGCTGGCTTGCTTTTGTTATTGCCCTGATCATGGGTGTGGTGGCCAAGGCGCTTGTTATGCTCATCGGGCTTATCACCAATATCAGTTTCTATGGAACTTTCTCCTTCGGTTTTTCTTCACCAGCCGGAAACACGCTCGGTCTTTGGGTCATTGCAATACCGGTCATTGGCGGACTTATCGTTGGAGTGATGGCCCGTTATGGTTCCAGTGCCATCCGTGGGCATGGCATTCCTGAAGCCATGGAACAGGTGCTTGAAAACGAAAGCCGCATACCGCCGAAAATCACCTTCCTGAAACCTTTGTCGGCTGCCATCGCCATTGGTACCGGCGGGCCCTTTGGTGCCGAAGGACCGATCATTGCCACCGGCGGTGCCCTCGGTTCCATGCTCAGTCAGGTTTTAAAAACAACACCGGAGGAGCGTAAAATACTACTGACTGCCGGTGCAACGGCAGGGATGGCTGCCGTATTCGGAAGCCCCGTTTCCGCAGTGATGCTTGCCATTGAATTGCTGCTATTTGAATTCTCGGCCCGTTCGATCATTCCCGTTGCGCTTGCTTGTGTCACAGGCGCCGGCATGCACATTGCTTTTGAAGGAACAGCGCCCATGTTTGCCTTTCCCCTGCTC
>DASYGQ010000260.1:0-2769 GCA_035999585.1 Bacteroidia bacterium
CAGCCCAACAATGTTGCCGATACAATCCCGGTGAACGACTTTAAAAGCGCAAGTTTTATTTCCGACCAGAATGCGCTGGCCATGCCTTTCCACGAAGGATTTGACTCCACCCATTTCCCTTCCGGTTCCTGGCTGATTGATAATCCGGATAACGATACCACCTGGAGACGTTCGGCCTCCCATTTCGCAGGAACAGGCAGCGCGTTCATCGACAATTACGATTACCGCAACATCGGCCGTCAGGATGCAATGATCAGTCCTGCTATCGATCTTAGTACTGTAAGCAATCCTGTACTTACTTTCCAGGTAGCTTACCGCCTCTACACCGATCCAGCCTCATCTGTTACAGGTTCCGATACACTTCTCATCGAGGTTTCAACCGATTGCGGTACAAGCTGGCACCAGATCTTCAAAAAGTTCGGCACGCCGCTGACCACCGTTACACCTCCGTTCAGTCACACGGCTTTTGTTCCGACTGCCTCGCAGTGGCGTTGGGAGAGCATTGATCTGAGTACTTATAAATCAGCTCACAGCGCCCTTTTCAGATTTGTGAACATCACCGATTACGAAAACAATCTGTACCTCGATGAAATCAATGTCATGAACAGCAATGGCATTGAAGGACATGATGCCAACCGCCTCGCGCTCGAATTGTTTCCCAACCCGGTATCCGATCGCCTGCAGGTGGATTGCGTATTGCCATCTTCGCAGCCGGTCAGTGTGAATATGTACGACATGCATGGCAAACAGGTGGCTCTGCTGCTGAACGATGACAATCATGTATCCGGCAAATTCTCGAAATCATTTGATCTGAAAAGCTACCCGGCAGGTGTTTACCTGCTCCAGGTTCAGACAGGCACACATTCCGAAACAAAACGTTTTGTGATCGCACATTAAAAACACATTAAAACATTTTTTGAAATGAAGCGCCCCGGTATTTCGGGGCGCTTTTTTTGTTGCGATTCTGGCATCAGGATCTTTTTTTTATATTTGATATCCCTGCAGATCCTGCTCACGAAAGAATCCTTAACGATGAAAAAGCTCCGATACTTATCGCTGCTGCTGACCGGACTTCTATGTTCCTTCAGTACACTGGCCGCCGGTCCCCGTAAATATCATCCCACACACCATGCTGTAAACAGAGCACCGGGCGATACTGTTCCGGTTGCAGCAGATTCTTCGGATTATTTCAAAATCAAGAACCGGAAGTTCGAGTTTGGAATGCGGTATGCCAGTAACAATACGTTTATGGGAAGGCGCGACAGTGTGAATCATATCGTGCTGAGTCCTTCATTCTCCTATACCGGTATCCATGGCTTCAACGCCTCGATCATGGCTTCTCACATCGATCTCAGCGGGCCGTCTCCGGCTAAAACACAAACAGCCACCAAACCTGCCAGAATCCCCATCCTGGATGAATACGATGCCACCATTGGATGGGACCATGACTGGACCGACAATTTTTCCACCTCCATTCTGGAAACGCATTCGTATTTCGATGTGAAAAGTCCGCGTATACGTTCCACCATCGACAATGATTTCAACCTGGGTGCCAGTTATGATTTCAAGTATGTGATGGCTGATGCATCCGGTGATTTCTGTCACGGGCCCAAGACCAAATACGGTCAGGCAAAAGACAACTTCTTTACCGTTTCGCTTTCACACGATTTTGATATCGACCCGCTGTTTCATACCAAAGGCGAACTGGAAATTGAGCCCAGGCTGAGCGTGGTGTATGGGACACAAAATTTCTTCCTGGTATATACCAAGGCAAAACCCGGTGATTCCACTCTGATCAAGAAAGCGGAATATGAAAAGAAACTGGCCAAATTCGGTTTGCTGAACTACATGTTTTCGCTTCCGCTGACCTATACACGCGGCAAATGGGCTTTCACCGCCGAATGGGATTATAACATGCCGCAATCGGTTCCGGCAGGCTCCTCATCCACGCCATACTCGGTATTTGTGATGGATCTCACCTTCACACTCAAAGGAAAAGATCAGAAGATCCGTAAGAAGGTACAGACGGCCTCCAAGACGGCAGGGCCTGTAACGAAATGACGGAGCTTGGATAGACCGCGGATTGTTATGATTATTAGGATAAAAAATGATTTGGTTAATCATGACAATCATACTAATCATGAGAATCAGCCCCGTAAGGGCCCTACGGGGTGGTCTGCTAAGGAAGTGTTTCTTTCCTGACCTTGAAGTTTAAAGGATTTCAACCTTCCCAATAATCGGATCGTCCGCGCCCCGTTTCTCTCAATTTCCAATTCCTCCTCAAATCAGGCCTCCCGCAAAAGGATAGTTTTTTCCTGATGATTCAAATTATTGATTTATATTAAGTTATATTCAATTATGGGATAAACATATACCATCTGTTCACTTATATAAAGACATTTTGTGGTTTGCCTGGACAGTATGTTTACCTGACTTTTGAAATACAATGTAAAATACTATCCTATACCAATTCGGAGCCCGGTTTACAATGGTAGCATCGGATTCAGCAATTGGAAACGAGGTTTCACCAATCTCAGACAACTGCAGAGGTTTCATTTTACCATATAGCATTGAATTTTTTTTTAATAGTATATCGTATTTAAAAAAAATCATTTATATTACATTGAAAATTGCCTAAAGCAATTATACAGCACGACTACAAACAACTACAACTCAACCATAAGGCCGCATATTTTCCTGATCAGACAGCCGGCAATCAATTCGATGAGGGCTGTTAAACAAAATTTTAAACGCTGCGGTGCAGTGATT
>DASYGQ010000268.1:0-6786 GCA_035999585.1 Bacteroidia bacterium
GCACAACACTCCGGAAACAAAAGAGGCATTTTATATCCGTAAGATTTTTCATTCACATTTTCCTCAGGATGCTTCTGCTAAAACAGTTCGGAAATGGATTCCGAAATGGCAGAAAAACACGGATCCATCCGGAAGAGCCAACGCTCTTCATGAAGCATCGCTGAGTATTCCTGCGTAAAGGAAACAGGAAACCGTTCTCTGGCATATTCCTCAGTGCCCAGTCTCATTTATGCTGCCGGTTCGGATTCCGGCAGCTTTTTTCGAAATAAATTTGTCCATATAGTATATTTCACAAAAACAAAACACACAATGAACATCCAAAAAAGCGGAGCCACCTTCTCCTCAATCGTCGGTATCGGTGTTAAACTTAAAAAGTTAAGTGAGGAAAGCGGAGAAGAGTACCTTTTCCTTAACAGGGGCGTCAATGCCGTTTGCCCGATTGACCTAAGTGACACAATCAGGCATATTGACTTCAACTCTCCCAGAATCCAGGTTTACCCTGCCAATAAGGGAACCGTTGAACTGCGTGAGGCTATCAACGGTGAGTACTTTCAGGGAGCTTCTGACACCGAAAACATTTCTATTGTCCCAGGTGGGATGCCCGCCATAGACCTGACTGTTCAGGCTCTCCGGCTCGACAAGCTGTATTTCTCCCATTATTTCTGGGGGAGCTACGCCAAGCTTGCCAAAATCAGAGGAATTGACACAGGCACTTACGCTTCTCTGAGTGAGCTTATAGTCACGATACAGAAAGAGCCGGCCGGAAAAAATTCAGCAGTGCTGATCTGTGATCCCAACAACCCCATAGGGAACAAGCTGGAGGATTCATATCTGCTCGAATGCATTCGCAAGCTCAATGATCTGGAAGTAGTGGTATTGTTCGACAGTCCTTACCGCCGGATATTCTGCGGATCAGAAGATTCTCTTTTTCTTGAATTGAGTAAATTACCCAATGTAATTATCACAGAAAGCTTCAGCAAAGCCTACGGACTCAGTGGACAAAGGATCGGATTTATCCATTCCTCCAATCAGGAATTCAACAAGGAACTGAATATCCGGATTCTTTACAGCATGAATGGTGTAAATGCTTTTGCCCAGGAGCTAATCTGGAAGCTGATCAGTACGAGTGAGGGAAAAAAAGCGGTGACTGACTTCAGAAAGAAAACAGCGGATGATATTGGCAAAAACATTGCCTATCTGCAGGAACAAGGTTTGCTGAAGGAGAACTTATATGAGGGTTCGAGACCTTTAGGAATTTTTGCGGTCATCAATAAATCCGAAGAGTTTCTGCTGAAATACAGAATTGGCAGTGTGTCAATGAATTATTTCACACTGAATAAAAACGAGGAAACGGCATCCATGTCAAGAATATGTGTTTCTGTTCCTCATGAAAAATTCAAGCTCTTTTTCGACCGTGTGCCGAAAGAATGTCTTTCGGAAGCAGAGTGAAAATCAGGGGCCGGCATCAAAGCCGGCCCCTGTGCTTTAATCATTTAGTGGAAAGGCAAGTCCACAACAATTTTAATGTTCAGCTGGTCGCGCATGAGAAATACAATTTAGGATTATGGAGAAATGATTGTTACTAGTTGAACGGGCGTTCAGCATCAAAGTTTCAAGAAACAATGCCCGGTTCGGACATATAAATAAGATGATTTATGAACCCTTTGCAGAATGCGGGTTGCCGAAAAAGTTTCAAAAAAAAGATACTTTTTTTTCTTTGTTTTTCTTCCTTTACCGGGCGGCAAAGATTGAAAATACACAACCGGAATTGGAACAATTCAATGTAGTACTGTCACCTGAACTTGCATAATAAACCGCAGCCGGATAAATGTCATAAGTTGCCCTCACACCTGACAGGTCATATAGTTCAAGCGTATTTACGGAATTGGTCTGTATTCTGAACGCATGCGAAACATGCTTGAGATTCGCCGTACAGGGACTTACTACAGTCGTTCCTTGAGGCGCGTTGAATGCCGGAAGAAGCGAAGAAATGCTATCCACAATGGTTCCTGAAGTCCGCACCCTTGCCCTTGTTGATGTAGACCAGGATCCTGGGGCATAAATACCGAAGTTATACTCAAGAAGGGAGATATTTACATTGATTGTTGAATAGGTAGCCGCAGGTTCCTTCTTGCAGGAAATACCGAAAAACAGTACCCCAAAGGCAAAAATGACATGAATAAGCTGTTTTCTCATGGGATGCGGTATCAAGCCTCAAAATTAATGAAAGCGCCCATTCCTGGCTCATCCAATGTCCTCTTAGTGAGAATCGAATGCAAATTTGTGTATATTTAACAATAGGCTTAACTGCTTTTGACTCAAATCTTTTGACACTTTGCTAAAGAAATGTATCTATCTGTTTCTTTTTTCCTTGCCAGTCCTGTCCTTTGTGGACATTACCAGCAACGGAGCTCCTGCCTGCACCACGGGAGCACCATCGGAGCCCAACTGCACCAAAAGCGGTTGTCATCAGGATTTTGCTGCCAATACAGGAGTCGGGAATTGTGACCTTATTATCGGCAATCAAAATACGAGTTATATCCCCGGACAAACTTATTCCGTCACCGTTCTTGTCAGTCAGACCGGGTTAAAGCGGTTTGGATTTCAGGTAGTTGCTTTGGCCGACCGGGACAGCTCAAATTCAGGTTTTTTTCAGATAACAGAAAGCTCAAGAACCCAGGTCATATCCGGATTTGGTGGGCTCTCGCAAAGACAATATATGACCTATACCTTTGCCGGCTCTTCCGCACCGGGTCTAGGAAGTAACCAATGGACCTTTAACTGGACAGCCCCGTCCTCAGACATTGGTCCTGTCACCCTTTATCTGGCAAGCATAGCTGCAAACGATGACGGAACCGACGTGGGGGACTATTGCTATCTGAAATCCATTCATCTGAAAAACTCGCCGGCGGGTATAAAAGAAACCTCGTCAGACCTTCAATTAAAGATATTCCCAAATCCGGTCAGCGATCTCATTCATGTATCCTGTTTCCTTCAGAAAGAAGCTCATCTAACCCTTGATTTGTATAGTATAAACGGACAAAAAATGGAAAGCTTATTTTCCGCTGTTGAATTCGGAGCATTTTCCAAAACGCTTACTTTATCCCACAAATACCCTGAAGGAGTTTATTTTCTGCGGGTCGCAAATGGTGATCAGGTCGCATTCAAAAAAATATTTGTCAATCCTTAGCAGCCTTAGATCCGATGCATAAAAGATTAATCGTGGGACTTGTATTTGCCGGAACCTTAGGTATTATAGCTTTTTCAGCATTTACAGGTGGTAACACCCAAAAAAGCGGTGGTGGCCCTCCTTACAATGCCAATGCCCCCGGTGATCAGACCTGCAGCGGTGTTGAAGGAAGCAATTCCTGTCATTCAGGCGGCATACCTGATAATTCAGGGCCCGCATCCACTTCCATCACATTCAGTGGAGGAAATACGTATGTACCCGGACAAACATATACCGTTTCAATAAAAATTACCCACCCTACCCGCAACCGCTTCGGCTTCCAGATCGTTTCCATCCTGAACAGCACGCTCACCAATGCAGGAACTGTCACTCTTACCGACACATTAAGGACCCAAACGCAGATACCAAACTGGGGCTCCTATCAGGACCGGAATTATGTGATGCATGTACTTAACGGGACCTATGGAACGGGTAATCAGAACCAGTGGTCCTATCAGTGGACTGCCCCATCAACAAATGCAGGAGCAATTACTTTTTACGCCTGTTTTCTGGCCGCCAATAACAACAACACAAATGATTCGGGAGACGAAACCTATTTCAGGTCATTGACAATAAATCCGGTTCCCGCGGGAATAAGAGAATCCGCAGAGGCTGGAAATAAACTTCTTGTTTATCCGAATCCTGCCGGGAAGGATTTGCATCTGAAACTGGAGGATGGATGTTATCTTCCCGAAGATATGGCCATATTCAATCTAAATGGGCAGAAAGAGATGGACATCAGAAACAGCGCAGGTTTGTCAGAGATAAACTTCAATCTGGGAACGCTGCCTTCCGGAGAACACATTATTCAGCTGACAATGAAAGACGGGATTATTTCCAGGAAATTCATCCGTCACTAAGAAATTCTCATTTTCTCAACAACACTACCCCCAAACGTGAAGGCTGCTCCCACTCAATGCGGTATTATAGGATTTCAGGTTAGAGGGTGCTGGACCACCTGTTACGGCTCCATTTGTGGAAAAAGAGGAACCATGGGCATTGCAGTAAAAATCATTTTGGGATGCCTGGTATTGAACACTTACTCCCTGATGGGTGCAGGCCTGCGAAACGGCCAGATAAGCTCCGGATACACTGCGGGCAACGATAACCCCATTCGAGTAAATATAACCTCCGTTTGTTTTGAGAGGGGCATTGGCAGCGTCATTCAGGTTTAATGTAAAATCCACGCTCGGTGCGGTTGATGCAGGATTTGATTTCTTACATGCCTGTGTACAGGTTACCAATACGGCTGTGGCAGCACCCAGGCCCAGCATCGATAGAAATTCTTTTCTGTCCATTTCAGTCATTATTATTAAAAAAACCGGAGAGCAAAGCTTTCCGGTTTCTTTATATCTCCAAAGAAATAACGTCTACTCAGGAGCTTTAGTATTCAATTCGCTTTATTTAACAACCAGTTTTTTAGCGATACGTTCGCCTTCCACAACAAGATTCAGTGAATAAATGCCTTTGCTGAGTGTAGCAGGAAGAGCACTGTCAAATTTCTTTTCGCCGGCATCCTGTGTTTCATTGAGCAAATCGGCAACCAATCTGCCATTCATGTCAAACAACTGGATGGAAACAGAGCTTGTTTTGTCGAGAGAATAGTTCAGGTGGATAATGTTATCCATTACAGGGTTCGGGAACACATTGAACTGAGACAGGTTCTGGGAATGATCGTTTGTACCAAGAGGAGTCTGATTCAGAGTCATTGCAAACTTAACGAGCTTATCACCTGAAGTACTTCCATTTCCATTTACCCCAAGTCCCGAAGCATAGATATAAACGGCTCCGCTTGCAGGGGATTTCCAGTTGAACGTCGCTTTTGTTCCTGTTGTAATAGGTGTGCTATGTGAATAATTAGTTGGAGGGCCGGCTGTTTTGCGGGTATTTGAGATGACGGCACCAGGTGTTCCACCGTCGACTGATGTAGACAATTGACCATTAGTTATTTCCAGGTCAAATCCGTATTTGGGATAACCTGTAACGGAAACGGCCACCACGTAATTCGTGTTTGGCATATATGTATTACCTGCACCGAATGCCGGGGTAGCAGTAACAGTCATTACCGCAGTGGCGGAACCTCCGGAGTGACATCCGGAGCAGTCACCTGGTCCATCTGCCGGCGAATTCGTCTCAAAGGTTTGAGTGCCGTTCGAGCTCACTAAAGTAAAGGCTGCCAGTGCAAGGACAGATGATAAACAGGCTGCAACAATAATCTTCTTCTTTTTCATGTTTGTCAATTTAGATATTAGAGCTGATACTGAGAATGGGTTGTGCTTTCTTCTTTTCCAATCAGGACAAGATGTAACTGTGCATGACCTATAGACGAGATATTGCCCCGAAAGGTTGGGCTGACATCTTAAATTTTATTCCATCATTCAAATCTCCTATCCAAATCATAATCAACGCCTTATATCATTTGATTGGGTTTATGGAACTCCATATACCTGATATAATTGTTAATAATGCAATGTGGGAACGAATTGGATAATCAAATAAGGCAATAAACAGTTCCTGATAGTACTAATATAAGGATTTTCTCCGGGAATGGAGTTGGGCTTTCATTTCTTCTTCATTCTGGACGCATTTTCGTCCAATCGGAATTTTATGATTTTAATGATTAAAGCGATGGGCATTGGTTCATCCAAAGGAAATTGCACAGATCCCTTTGCACTTTTGTAACCCGATAATTCCTTACTGAATGCCTCGATGCCGGAAGCCCTTGGATACAAACCAATATGATTTGTATGTGCTCCAAACCAAACCAATATTCCGTTCCACTTATAAGCCGGCATTCCATAGCTCATGATTTCTTCCGCTTTGGGAGCTGTTTTTCGAATGGCTTTTCGCACCTCTTGCAATTTGGTTTGCACATCTTTGGGATAACCCGCAATGTATTCATCTACATGCTGAGGCTTTTGTGCTTTCGTTTTTCCAATGATCCTGACAGCGCTTTGTTTCATTGTTTGTTAGATTTATCGAATAAATGCTGTTATCGTATATTATTTCGTTGTCTTACTTCCCATTTGCTTACCTAATTTTTCGTACTCAAGATCATATGGTTCCCAAAGTTCCACTTTATTCCCTTCTATGTCCATGATGTGAACAAACTTTCCGTAATCAACCGTTTCGATTGTGTCGGTAATTGCAACCCCGTCTTTTTTTAATTCTTCAACCAGGGATTTCAAATTCTCAACACGGTAGTTTATCATGAAATCCTTCTCAGAAGGCGCGAAATATTTCGTCTTCTCTCCAAAAGGGGTCCATTGTGTAAATCCTTTTTTTGTTGTATCCGATCCCTGGCGCCATTCAAAAACTGCACCATATTGCCCGGTATTGAGTCCAAGATGTGTTTGATACCACTCCCTCATTTTCTTGGGATCTTTGCATTTGAAAAAAATGCCACCGATGCCGGTCACTTTTTTCGTGGCTGTTAAACCGGTCGTTGGCCGTGTTATCATATTATTTAAAGCGAAACCAAAACAAAAGGAGGTCGCTATGGCCAAAATGATTAATGTTGTTTTCTTCATTTGTCTGATGTATTTTTGTTTAATGAT
>DASYGQ010000239.1:0-11928 GCA_035999585.1 Bacteroidia bacterium
TAAAGAGTAAAAGAAGAACCAGGCATTCTCTCACGCCCTTACTCAAGCAAATCAGCTTGGTATTGCGATTGAAGGGCTGCTCTGGCTCCTCTCTTTCTAATCTAACTAAATTAATAATTCACAAACATATGAGGGATTGAGGCATTTTTGTCTGAGCTCCTTTGCCGACGGATCTCCAAAGAAGCACCTGCCTTCATTCCAAATTATATTGCAAAAGGATTGTAGCAAAGAGCGAGTGGCGAAAGCCCGGCCCCGCCCCTTCGCGGGGACATGCCCAAATACATAAAACCCTTAACATCATATAATTTCTGATCCTAAAAATCCTTAATTTTACAGCTTAAATCACGAGCGTGAAAAGCAATTACCTGGATGAGTTGAATGAGGTGCAGCGGGAAGCTGTTTTGTGTACCGATGGCCCGGTCATGATTGTAGCAGGTGCCGGTTCGGGAAAAACACGTGTGCTCACCTACCGCGTTGCCCACCTCATCAGCAAAGGCACCGATCCTTTCAATATCCTGGCCCTTACCTTTACCAACAAGGCCGCCCGGGAGATGAAAGAGCGGATCGGGAAGATCGTCAGCGTGAGCGAAGCCCGCAACCTCTGGATGGGGACTTTCCACTCCGTCTTCGCGCGCATCCTCCGCGCCGAAGCCACCCGCCTCGGATACCCTTCGAACTTTACCATTTACGATACGGACGACAGCAAAGGTCTCATCAAAGACATCCTTAAAGAGCTGGGGCTCGACGATAAGATCTACAAGCCCAACCTCGTCTACAGCCGCATCTCCGCCGCCAAGAACAACCTCATCCCGGCCGCGGCCTATGCCACGAACAAAAGCATTTCAGAAGAAGACCGCCAGAGCGGAAAGCCGAAGATGGCCGAGATCTATCAGAAATATGCCCGGCGCTGCTTCAAAGCCGGAGCCATGGATTTTGACGACCTGCTTTTCAATACCAATGTGCTGCTCCGTGATTTCCCGGAAGTGCTCTATAAATACCAGGATAAATTCCGTTTCATCATGGTGGATGAGTACCAGGATACCAATTTTTCGCAGTATGTCATCGTGAAGCAGCTCGCGGCCCGCTTTGAAAACATTTGTGTGGTGGGCGATGATGCACAAAGCATTTACTCGTTCCGCGGCGCCAATATCCAGAACATCCTCAACTTCGAAAAGGATTACCCCGACCTCAAGACCTATAAGCTCGAACAGAACTACCGCTCCACTCAGAATATCGTGAATGCGGCCAACGGCATCATTGCCAAAAACACCGAGCAGATCGATAAGAAAGTGTGGACCGCCAACGGCGAAGGCGAACGCATCGTGCTGATGAAAGGCAATACCGATAATGAGGAGGGACAGATCGTAGCACGCTCCATCTTCGAGACCAAGATGAACCGTCAGGCCCACAACAAGGAATTCGCCATCCTCTACCGGACCAATGCCCAGTCACGCGCCATGGAGGAAGCCCTGCGTAAAATGAACATCCCTTACCGCATTTACGGGGGACTTTCGTTCTACCAGCGCAAGGAAGTGAAGGACCTCCTCGCCTATTTCCGGCTTTCCATCAATCAGAACGATGAGGAATCACTCAAACGCATCATCAATTACCCCGCACGCGGCATCGGCGATACCACCATCCAGAAAATTGTTCTGGCTTCCGCCGATCATGACGTAAGTGCCTGGACCGTCCTGGAAAACCTGAACGATTTTAATTTACAACTCAACTCCGGCACCCTCAACAAGCTGAACGATTTTGTGACCATGATCAAGAGCTTTGCCGTGATGATACACACGCAGAACGCTTACGAGCTGGGCATGAACATTGCCAACAGCTGCGGTTTGCTTCGTGAGTTGTATACCGACAAATCACCCGAAGGCGTGAGCCGTTATGAGAACGTGCAGGAGCTGCTCAACGGTTTGAAGGAGTTCTCCGACAGCGGACTCAAAGACATTGAGCTGCCGGCCGATGAAGACATTGTTACCGCATTGCCCCCGCTGCCGGTTCTTCCGGAAGCTCCGGATTCAGGTATCCCAGACTTACTGACTGGTCTGGATGAAACCATTGAAACAGAAACAGAAACAGAAACAGAAACAGAAACAGAAACCAGCCAGCCCACCGAAAAACGCCTGACCGAATTCATGCAGGATATTGCCCTGCTGACCGATTCCGACAAGCAGAACGGTGATAAGAATGCCGATCAGGTATCGCTCATGACAATTCACGCGGCCAAAGGACTTGAATTCCCGTATGTCTATATCGTGGGACTCGAAGAAAACCTGTTCCCATCCCAGATGGCCCTCAACTCCCGCTCGGAACTTGAAGAGGAACGCCGCCTGTTTTATGTGGCTCTCACGCGGGCTGAGAAGCAGGCCTTCATGAGCTATGCCACCACGCGTTACCGCTGGGGCAATCTCATCCAGTGCGAACCCAGTCGCTTTATCGAGGAAATTGAAGACAAGTTCATCGAATTCGCGCCTTCCGCCGTTCGTGGCGGATCCGCACCCGGTGGCTTCGGCATCCGTCAAAAAACACAGATCAATCCGGGCAAAGGCCGGGATTCCGATGAGGTTTACACCTCCGCCACGGCTCCTGTCAAGAAAAACCTGGTGAAGCTGAATGCCGCTGTGAGCAATACCCCTTCAGCGCCTTACGACAATACCCACCTTAAAAACCTGGCTGTGGGCATGCAGGTGAAACACGAACGCTTCGGCACAGGCACTGTAACCGGACTGGAAGGTGTTTTCCCGAACAACAAAGCCACGGTCGACTTCGGCCCCAACGGTCAGAAGCAATTGCTGCTCAAGTTTGCGAAGCTGAGTATTCTTTCCTGACGAATTAAATGAATGTCGGATATCGAACGCCGAACTCTGAATTTCGAAGGAAAAGGTGTTTTCCTATTCAGCCTTCTTTCTTTAAAACACTTCGACATTCGATATTCGGCGTTCGATATTCGGCGTTCGATATTCGAAATTATCTTTTGTTTATACTTTAAAAATCCCTCCTGGCTCGGGTAGAGATATTCCGCCTTCTCCGTCTGAACACGGGCAAGAATAGTCGACATTTCCTCTTTTATCATTTCTCAGGTATACTTTCTTAATATCCAGCAATAAGTGCGCGGCCCTCTCGTGTTCCCTGCTATTCCACTCACTCAAGCTGTTCCTACTTTACTAGCTTCTTTTCCTACTTTACTCTCTGCTGTTCCTACTTTACTCACTGCCTTTGCTACTTTACTCTCTGCTGTTCCTACTTTACTCACTACCTTTCTTACTTTACTCTCTCCCTTTCCTACTTTACTCACTGCTGTTCCTACTTTACTCACTGCCTTTCCTACTTTACTCTCTCCCTTTCCTACTTTACTCTCTGCTGTTCCTACTTTACTCACTGCCTTTGCTACTTTACTCTCTCCCGTTCCTACTTTACTCTCTCCCGTTCCTACTTTACTCTCTCCCTTTCCTACTTTACTCTCTCCTGTTCCTACTTTACTCACTCCCTTTCCTACTTTGATCAGTACTCAAGCAGAAACCCTTACTATATCAATTCATTTCGTTACGATGTAAGTTCGGATCGGTATCATCCGAATTCATTCACTCGCGATTCCAATTCATTTACTCTTTACATGAATCCATTTACCTCCTTTTCCAATTCACTTACTCATCACATGAATTCATTTACCCGCTTTTCCAATTCACTTACTCATCACATGAATTCATTTACCCGCTATTCCAATTCATTTACTCGTTACATGAATCCATTTACCTGCTGTTCCAATTCATTTACTCATTAAATGAATCCATTTACTCGCTTTTCCAATTCATTTACTCATTAAATGAATCCATTTACCAGCTTTTCCAATTCATTTTCTCATCAAATGAATTCATTTACCTGTCTTTCCAATTCATTTACTCATTACATGAATCCATTTACCCGCTATTCCAATTCATTTACATATTATTTGACAATGAGTCTGTTCAAAAAACTGTGTCAAAAAGAACAATTAGTGTATCAAACATCAGAGAAGGCTGGACAGGAGTTGTAGGAGGCTGGAAATTAACATTCGCTCAACTCATGATTATCTTTGAAGAGAGAATGAATCAACCATGAGAATTGACACAGTTCATTGAACAGACCCTTGCATAATTCCGGTTTGAGCTCATTTGGTGTTTTTTGCTCGAAACGATGATGCCATTTGAGCAAAAACGTGATAATCAGAGCCAATAAAACGAAATCGAGAGCCATTCCCTCCATAACGGAAGAAAAGCATTCATAAATCATACGAGATGTTGAAACCGCCTGTTCAGGCCGGTATCCTCAGAAAGGCAATGAGGTCGGTTTGGGGGATATGGGTGACACCCAGGGAGCGCAGAATGGTGACAAGCTGTCCCCGGTGAAAGGTGCTGTGGTTCATGCAATGCATGACGATGCCATAGTTCTGATTGGTGAATTCCTGGCCTTTGCTGTTCTTGTAATCCGTGGAGCCGCGCAGGTATTCCTCATCTTCCAGCCTTACAAACTCGTCAAAAGTGCGGGAAGTAGACAGAAAATCATCAATCGCCGGATTCGCAAACTGGGCGCTGGGCGGCCAGCTCAGTCCCTGGTTACGCATGCGCGACAGCCAGATCAGCTCCGCATCCCAGATATGATTCACGGTCTTGCGCAGGGAAGGAAAACTGCTAATCACTTCCTGATCCAGCAAAGCCGGATCCAGTTCTTTCAGGAGCTTGGCAAACTGTGTATTGGCCCAGAGATTATAAGAGGTGTATTGGGTGAGGAGGAACTTCATTGGAGTTTAGTATTGGTATCGAAGGTAGATATAAATGTCAAAATGGTAAAATGTATGCTATCGCCTGATGAATCGTCTTAATAATATCGAATATCGAACTCCGAATATCGAATATTGAAGTAAAAAAAAGAACTTCGACATTCGATATTCGGAGTTCATTATTCGATATTCCCTTTTTTACATCCGCTCAGGCACCTCTATCCCCAATAGCCCCATCGAACTACGGATAATGCGTGCTGTCATACCGGAAAGCAGCAGACGGAAGCCGATCAGCTCCGGGTTTTCTTCTTTCAGGATGGGCACTGTCTGATAATAGGTGCTGTACTCCTTGGATAGCTCATATACATAGTTAGCAACCACACCCGGGTTGTATTCATGGGCCGACTGCTGCAGTGCCTCCGGAAAGCGGTAAACCGACTTCAGCAATTCCTTTTCCACAGGTAATATAGCGACAAGCGAGGCCGGCACTTCCGATTTAGAGGTATCATGCAGCTTGGATGCTTTGCGAAGAAGACTCTGGATGCGGGCGTGGGTATATTGTATAAAAGGACCGGTATTGCCGTTGAAGTCGATCGATTCCTTGGGGTCGAAAACCATTTTCTTCTTGGGATCGACCTTGAGGATGAAGTATTTGAGGGCAGCCAGGCCTATCTGTTTATAAAGCAGTTCAGCCTCTTCAGCCGTGAATTCATCCACCTTGCCCAGCTCCAGGGTCATGGCTTTGGCGGTGCTGATCATCTCTTCCATGAGGTCATCGGCATCCACCACGGTTCCTTCGCGTGACTTCATCTTGCCTTCGGGCAGCTCCACCATGCCGTATGAAAGGTGGTAACAGTTCTTAGCCTGGGCATAGCCCATCTTGTCCAGAATAAGAAAAAGAACCTTGAAGTGATAGTCCTGCTCGTTGGCAACGGTATAGATCAGCTGATCCAGTTCGGGGTATTCCCGGAACCTTTCGGCAGCGGTGCCCAGGTCCTGGGTCATATATACGGAGGTGCCATCAGAGCGGAGAAGCACCTTCTGATCCAGCTTCTCTTTGCTCAGATCGATCCAAACGGAGCCATCGTCTTTCTTATAAAACACCCCTTTCGCGAGTCCTTCCTGCACAATGTTCTTACCAAGCAGATAAGTCTGTGACTCGTAATACATCTTATCGAAGCTGATCCCCAGGTTGCGGTAGGTGATGTCAAAGCCATCATAGACCCAGCTGTTCATCATCTTCCAGAGGCTGATTGTCTCCGGATCACCGGCTTCCCAGCGGAGGAGCATTTGCTGAATTTCCTGCATGAGAGGCGCCTGCTTTTCAGCATCTTCCTTCTTTATCCCGGCAGATTCGAGGACTTTTACCTCTTCTTTGAAGCGTTTGTCGAACTCCACATAGTATTTTCCGACCAAATGATCGCCCTTCAAACCGGATGAAACAGGTGTTTCCCCCTGACCCCATTTCTGCCAGGCCAGCATGGATTTGCAGATATGGATGCCCCGGTCGTTGACCAGGTTTGTCTTGATGACCCGGTTACCGTTGGCCTGAAGGATATTAGATACCGATGAACCCAACAGGTTGTTCCGGATATGACCAAGGTGAAGCGGTTTATTGGTATTGGGAGAGGAATACTCGAGCATGATGGTACGGCCCGATGTGCCCGGCTGTTTCAGGCCGTATTGTTTGTCGGATACCTGGGAGCGAAAGAAGCTGATCCAGAATAAGTCGCTGATAACCAGGTTCAGGAACCCCTTCACCACATTAAACCCTACCACTTCAGGGGCATTTGCTTTCAGGTATTCCCCGATGAGCCGCCCTGTTTCCTCCGGTGGCTTCGCCGAAGCCTTTACGAATGGGAAAACAACGAGGGTAATATCACCCTCAAACTCTTTGTTAGTTTTTTGATAACCAATGGATTCAGGCTTAACACTTAAATTGAATAAAGAGGATAAAGCCAGGCTGATTTTTTCGGAAAGAAGGGATTCGATTTTCATAGAAAAGGGCAGACTAATAAGTAATATGACTGACAACCCTTTGGAGTATCTCGAAAGTGTTTTCGGCCATCAGGTTTTCGTTATCAAGGGTTGGATTGATCTCACAGATCTCAAAGCAGCAGACTTTGGCATTTTGTATCAGTCTGACACAGAGGCTTCCTGCCTCCTTTTCGGTGATCCCGTTGCGGACCGGCGTGCCGGTTCCTTTGGATATGGTGGCATCCATGCTGTCGACATCAAAGGAGATGTATATATGTGTGCAGCCGCTCAGGTATAACAAGGCATCCTTCGCCACCATCTCCACTCCGTTGCGTTTGATCTCCGGAACCGGAATAACCTTCACCTTGTTCTTCTTCAGGAGGTAACTTTCCTGTTCTTCCAGATCACGCAACCCGATGAAAACGAGATCGCTATACTGAACTTTAGGCGATTGTCCACCCAGATTCTTGAGTTTGGTCCATAGAGCGACGGTCTCCTCATCCGGTTCATTGAGCTTGCAGTCGAGGTTATCTTCCCCAAGCACAACCGACAGGGGCATGCCATGCATATTACCCGAAGGAGTTGTATAGGGGGAATGCATATCGGCATGAGCATCGATCCAGATGACACCTAAGCGGGATTCGGGGAAGGCACTTTTGATACCGGAGATGGTTCCGGCGGCCGTACTGTGATCACCGGCCAGGACCAAAGGGAACTTTTTCTGCCCAAGCGCTTCAGATACTTCCCTGCTGATTCGCTCACAGACCTTCAGGAGGCCTTCAATGCGTTTTCCGTAAGGGTTGCGGGGAGGTTCGAAGAGCAATTGGTTCTCATTCTTTACCTCCACGGAAGAAGTCTTGAAAAAGAGGGAACTGCCGAAATCGAGGGCAGCAATCTTGAGGGCATCCACGCCCATGCTGGCTCCGCGGGTACCGGCACCTATTTCCGACTTGACTTCAATGAATTTGACGTTTGCCACGGTATGTTAAATTTGCGTATGCATGTAATTTGACAATCCAGGTTACTTACATTTGTATTCTTCTTACAATCTGCCTAACCCGGATCAAAGATAAATCATATGATGGAGAACAAATATTCAACCCTTATTGACCAGACTTTCAACTTCCCGCAAGAAGGATTTCATACGGTGGAAGATGAACTGTATTTCAATGAGATCCCTTTGATGGACATCATCAAACAGTATGGCACTCCCCTCAAAATCACGTATTTACCAAAGATCAGCGCTCAGATCCAGAAAGCCAAACGATTGTTCAACGTGGCCATGGCCAAGGCTGATTACAAAGGTACTTATACTTATTGTTACTGCACGAAAAGCTCCCATTTTTCTTTCATCATCGAAGAAGTGCTGAAGAACGATGTGCATCTGGAGACCAGTTCAGCCTTTGACCTTCAGATCATCAAAGACTTATACAAGCGCGGCAAGATTGACAAGGACAAGTTCATTGTCTGCAACGGTTTTAAGCAGCAGATCTATACCAATTACATCTGTGAGCTGGCGAATGATGGTTTTAAAAACATCATGCCGATCCTCGATAACATGAACGAGATTGATTTCTACAATAAATCACTCAAGCAAAAGACCAAGATCGGTATCCGGATCGCATCGGAAGAAGAGCCTTCCTTTGAGTTTTACACCTCGCGCCTCGGTATCCGTTACAAAGACATTGTTGATTTCTACAAAGAGAAGATCCAGAACAACCCGAAGTTTGAGCTGAAAATGCTCCATTTCTTCATCAATACAGGCATCAAAGACTCTATTTATTACTGGACCGAACTCGCCAAATGCCTGAATGTGTACCTCGAGCTCAAGAAGATCTGCCCCACCCTCGATTCCCTGAACGTCGGAGGAGGAATGCCCATCCGTACCTCCCTCGGATTTGAGTTCGATTACGAATACATCATCGAGGAGATCATTTCACAGATCAAGAACTTTTGCGAGAACAACGAAATTGTGGAACCCAATATCTTCACCGAATTCGGTTCCTTTACCGTTGGCGAAAGCGGTGCCGCTTTGTATAAGGTCACCGACCTCAAATTGCAGAACGACCGTGAGCTGTGGTATATGATCGACAGCTCCTTCATCACCACCCTGCCCGATACCTGGGGCATTAACCAGCGCTTCATCCTGCTGGCCGTGAATCACTGGGACAAAGAATACCAGCGTGTGAACCTGGGTGGAACGACCTGCGACAGTCTGGATTATTACAATGCCGAGGCCCATGCCAACCAGGTATTCTTACCCAAGATCGAACTCAAAGCCAAGGATCCGCTGTACATCGGCTTTTTCCATACCGGCGCGTATCAGGAAAGTCTGGGTGGCTATGGCGGTATCCAGCACTGCCTGGTTCCGGCTCCCAAGCATGTGATCATCGACCGCGATGAGGAAGGTGAAATCATCACCAAGCTTTTTGCCAAGGAACAGAGCTATAAGTCGATGCTCAAAACACTGGGATACTAAAACAAACGGATGCACCTGACATGCATCCGTTTTCGTTTCTCATCCTATCCTGTTTTCTTTTCGGATTTTCAGCACATTAGCCAAAAATTAAAAATCGGGGCTTAATTTTGGTTTTGTCGTGAAAAAGTCAATATTTGCATACGGAAATCCACAATCTGCTTCCTGAAATCTTGTGAATTTTTAACCGGGCGTTCAAAATATCATGCTGGAGGCCAATCCTAAAATCTGGAATCGAAGAAAATGAAGAAAAGCCTTTTGTTTTGCCTGATTCTGTTTTCTGTTGCTTTTCTGATTTCCAGTTGTGGAAACCACGTCAATCCAAAGTTCATTTCCGAAGGAATCATTGAATACAAGGCCACCGCAGTGGATCCCAACAATTCAATGGCCGCCCTGGCACCCAACAAAATGAATGTGAAGTTCAAGGACAATTTCTGTGATGCCGAAATGACCGCCGGCATGGGTTTGTTCTCCATCTCCTTCATCTCCGATCCTGAAAAGAAAAAATTCACCAACCTCGTAAAACTCATCAATCAGAAATTCGCAACCGTTATTGAAGGCGAGGATCTGAAAAAAGAAGTGGATGGCGATCCAAAGCCTATCATCGAGAAAACTGCGGATACCAAAATTATTGCCGGATACAATTGCAAAAGAGCGAAAGTGACCTATGCCGATGGCAAGACAGCAGGCTTTGATATTTGGTATACCACTGAAATAAATATTGAAAACCCGAACTGGAGCAATCCTTTCCATGAGATTGAAGGGGTGCTGATGGAATACCAGCTGAAGCGCTTTAACCTGGAGCTCCGCTTCCGCTGTGTATCGGTGACCAAAGCCAGTATTGATAATTCTGCATTTGAACTGCCTGCCGATTATAAAGTGATTACCCAGGCTGAGATGGGTAAGAAGTTTGAAGGGTTCTGATTTATTCCTTTAGAGTAGTACTCCGTTTAAGATTTTAATGATTTGGGCATGTCCCCGCGAAGGTGCGGGGTCGGGCTTTCGGCACTCGCTCTTTTCAGCTTAGTTCTTCTCTGATCTATTCGATCTAATTAAAAGTGTATTCCCCTAGTCAGGCCTCATTGCTGAAAAGGAGCTCAGACAAAAATGCCTCTATCCCTCATGCAAAAGATGTAAGCCGATTCATCCGGATGATAACGGGGATCCGGGAAGAAAGCTTAAATTTGCAGCTGTTTAAACAACATTCTAAACCAGAAACATGAAAAAAGCAATTCGTTCCGGCCTTCTTCTTGCAGGCCTTCTCTCCCTCTCTTTGATTGCTCCTGCACAGAAAGCTTTTGAAGGAACCATTGTATACACCATCGATGTCAACGGCGATGCACTTCCTCCGGAAGCCAAGCAAATGCTGGCCGGCAGTGAAATGACTGTCGTCATGAAAGGCCAGAAAAGCCGTACCGACATGAAAATGGGCATGCAGCAGACCACATCGGTTTCCGATGCGAAAACAAAATCCACCTTCACCCTCATGGATATCATGGGTAAGAAATACAAAATCGTTTCCAAGCCGGATGACAAACAGCCGGAAGTGAAAGTGAAGGAGCTGAATGAAACAAAAGAAATCGCCGGCTACAAATGCAAAAAGGCGGAGATCACCACACCTGCCGTAGCCGACCCTTTCACCGTGTATTATACAGATGAAATTGCCAATACCGGCTATAACTCACAGATCAAAGGAATCAAAGGCTATCCCCTCGAATTCGAAGTGAACCAGGGCGGAATGAAAATCTCCTACCTGGCCAAATCCGTATCCAAAGATAAAGTGGAAGACTCCAAATTTATTGTTGACTCCAAGGACTATACCGAGGTGACACGCGAAGACCTCATGAAGCAGATGGGCGGAGGGAAATAGGTTCCGACAGCTTTGACGGGCCCGTCCTTATTAATATCGAATATCGAACGCCGAATATCGAATAATGAAGTAAAAAAACTTCAGCATTCGGGATTCGGCGTTCTTCTTTTATTATTGATTTACCGGATGGACCGCGGATCATCCTGATTTTTTATGATTGTCATAATTAACAAATCATATTTTATCCTAAAAAATCATGACAATCCGCGGCCTCTTTTTTTCTTTCCTTCGAAATTCGATATTCGGCGTTCGATATTCGATATTCATTTTCAATACCCCGGAGCCACTCTCTTAACCGCAACACTCGTGGTATCAGAAGACGAAGATACCACGCCGGTGACATGTCTTTTATCGGCCCGTCCCAGCTTGCCGGGATAGCAGGCGATGATGATAATCACCAGAAGAGCAGGGATGGCAGCCAGCAGTTTCATGAATTGTTTTTATTTATAAACGCTGCCTCCCACCCTTTTCGTATCTCTTCTTTCCTGAATTTGTCACCAGCCTCTCTTTTTTAACGGTTTTTAGCAAAAAACAGGCTTTTTGAGGCTCTTATCCACAACTCACGGTTTAAAACATTTACAGGATAAGCTGGAGGCCCGCGCACGTTCCCGTATTTTTGTTTCATTCAAACCGGACGTTCCATTCATCTAACCCAAACGCCGGCATTTAACCCGTGGCAATGGCCAAGAAAGACATCAATACCCCTCCTCTGAAAAACACCCTCCGGGAACAGCCTGAGTATGCAGCTCCCGAACCGGAAGAAACAAAACCGGGCAGGAAAGAGAAAAGCGAAAAGCCCAAGGAGAAGAAAGAGAAAACAACGGCCGCCGAGCCCCCCAAAGC
>DASYGQ010000275.1:0-6938 GCA_035999585.1 Bacteroidia bacterium
GACAAAGCGGCGTGTGCCACTTCCGACTGCTTGCTGATAAACATGAGGTCTGACTTGGTAATAATGAACTCTGAACGGAGTTCTTTTATCTCGTTGGTCAGTTTATTCATCTGGCGGACCTTATTTTCCGCGAAATAGCCATTTGCGATGTAACAAATGGCGATAAACGTGAGATAAAACACGAAGGGGAGATGCTTGACGGTTTTGTCTTTGGAAAGAAACGAACCGCTGATGACGTTCAGAAAGGAGCGGACAACCTTGCTAGTGCTTTTGGGCACTTTTACTTCCGGGGTGGTTGTTTCTCTTAATCTGTTTCCTTTAGTCATATTTTCTTTTCAGCGATCCTGAGCTTTGCACTTCTGGCTCGGTTATTCATTTGCAGTTCGTCCGGTCCTGGTACGATTATCTTTCTGTTTACAGCCTCCATAGGCTTGATTATATTTCCAAAAAAATCTTTTTCAACCTCTCCTTCAAATTTCCCTTTACTGATGAAATTCTTCACAAGTCTGTCTTCCAATGAGTGATAGGAAATCACCACCAGTCTTCCTCCTGCTTTCAGAACTTCATTGCTTTGCATCAGGAATTCTTTTAAAACTTCAAGCTCATTGTTTACTTCTATTCTAAGTGCCTGAAAAACCTGAGCGAGGTATTGGTTCTCTTTCCCTCTAGGCATGCAGGGCTTCAGTACATCCTTCAATTCAGATACTGTTTGTATCCGGTTTTCTTTCCGGTGACCGACAATCAGATAAGCGAGCTTTCCGGCATTTTCAACTTCACCGTAATTCCTGAAGAGCTGAGACAATTCGCGCTCACTATATGTGTTCAGCACTCCTGCCGCGGTCAGC
This sequence comes from Bacteroidia bacterium, assembly GCA_035999585.1. GTDB lineage: Bacteria > Bacteroidota > Bacteroidia > Palsa-965 > Palsa-965 > Palsa-965. The sequence continues at coordinate 846 of DASYGQ010000275.1, forward strand.
TTTCCATTGGTGTCCATCCTCATATCCAGGTCTGCTTCAAAACGGGTTGAGAATCCTCTCTCCGGAACATCAAACTGATGGGAGGAAACCCCGAGATCAGCAAGGATGCCATCCACCGGGAGCGCCTTGTGCAACTTCAGGAAGTTTTTCATGTACCTGAAATTTTGCGCAACCAGTGTAAAACGGGGATCATCAATAGCGTTTTCGGCAGCGTCTGGATCCTGATCAAAAGCAATCAGTTTTCCGCCTTTGAGGTGCTTCATGATTTCTCTTGAATGACCTCCTCCTCCGAAGGTGACATCCACATAAACTCCATCCGGGTTTATGTTCAGCCCCTCTATGCAATCATTTAAAAGAACGGGATTATGATAATTCGTCATTATCGGTTTTGTTGCCCATGCTTCCCATCACGCGCTCTGCTAATGCTTCAAAATGCTCGCTGGAAGGATTTACTTCTTCTTCATATTTCTTCTTATCCCAGATTTCAATGATGTTGTTCGTTGAAACACTCATCACGATATCCTTGGTGATGAAAGCAAAATCCATCAGATCTTTAGGCAAAAGCAACCTTCCGGAAGCATCTATGTCGATTGGCTTTAAGCCCGCAGTAAATGCGCGGATAAATTCCATATTCTCTTTCCTGAAGCGGTTCAGCTTATTCACATCCTTCATCACATTCTTCCAATCGGCTATGGCATAAAGCTCCAGGCATTTTCCAAAAACACTTCTTTTCAGAACAAAACCTTTTTCCAAAACCGGCTGCAGCGCTTTCTTGAACGCAGCAGGAAGCATCGCTCTTCCTTTTGCGTCAACAGTACACTCGTACGAACCGATCAATTCTGCCATGAAATGGTGCTTCTTTATTGGTGTAAAAATATGGAAATTAATCCCACCTTTTACCACATTCTCCCACCTTTGTTGATAACTTTATGTAAATGAGACTGTTTTGAAGGCTGTTTTTAGCGCTGTAACCGGGATGCAATCGAGGAAACAAGAATTTTGGAGGGACTTTTTTGATTTACAAACAGTGCTTGTCTTACGCCGAAAAAACGGGGAAAGGTGCTGTTGCAACTATTTAATCAAATCACAAATGATTCGACACTGACTGGCGAAACGATTATTCCTGCAGAGTCAAGCTTGTTTTTGTATCTGGAATTTTTCCTTTGCCAGACATGCATTACGGATGCTTTTCTTATTTAATGAAATGTTTTGTCAACGGAGGAACACAATAACTCTTATATTTGGAGAACCGATCCAATCCATTAAGCTTCTTAAACAAGTGAAACGTTGCAATGGAATGGGAGGAATCAAACTGTATGTTTACCGGAAACCATTCCTGAAACCCAGAAAAACGGGGTACTCGGAGGCTTTCACAGAAACAGTACCGAATGAAAAACGAGACAGGCATGCAACCTATTATAGCACCTATACAACGATCCATACTTCTTGCTGAGCTCAATAAGGATCGTTTCGTTCGATACAGCAATAACGGCAATAACGAAATTTACATTATTACTCACCATGACTCTCCCAATGCCATGCTTGAGATCGGAAGGCTTAGGGAAATTGCTTTCCGGGCAGCCGGCGGCGGCACAGGCTACCCCACGGATATTGACGAATATGACACAGCCGATGCTCCCTACAAACAACTGATCGTATGGAACCCGCAGGATCAGGAAATTGTAGGTGGGTACAGGTACATCAAATGCAAAGACGCTCCCGTTGAAAATGGCATCATCAAGCTGGCTACCACCGAGCTCTTTTCTTTCAGCGAAAAATTTGTAAAAGATTACATTCCCTATACTGTTGAACTCGGTCGTTCATTTGTTCAACCCCAGTATCAGCCCAGTGTCAATAACAGGAAAGGATTGTTTTCACTGGATAACTTGTGGGACGGACTGGGAGCCATTGTGGTTGACAACCAGGATGTGAAGCATTTTTATGGGAAAGTAACCATGTATCCCGATTTCAAAGCCGAAGCACGGGATATGATTCATTTTTTCATGAACCTTTATTTTCCTGACAAGGAGAACCTGGTGCGTCCAATACATCCATTGTATTACAAGACCGATGTAAAGTCATTCGCAGGCATGTTCAATGGGGAAAATTACAAAGAAGACCACACGACACTAACGCGAAACGTGCGTGCCCTCGGTGAGCATATTCCTCCGCTGGTTAATGCATACATGAACCTCTCATCCACCATGAAAAACTTCGGCACATCCGTGAACGATCATTTCGGTGAGGTGGAAGAAACAGGGATACTTGTGAGCATTTCCGACATCTACGACACAAAAAAGGAGCGGCACATCAGCTCCTACCTCAAAGAAAAATCCCAACGCTGATAAGCTTCCGGTCGCCGGCCGCCTTTCTTTCATTTAATACATCCGGTCCATGATCATCAAATCTGCTAAATTCCTTCAAAGTTGCGACAGTTATTTGAAGTGTCCGAAACCCGATAAGCCTGAATACGCTTTCATTGGCAGATCCAATGTGGGGAAATCTTCTCTCATCAACGTCATTTCCGGGACAAAAGGCCTGGCCCGTATTTCCACGAAACCTGGCAAAACACAGATCATTAACCATTTCATCATCAATGATTCCTGGTATTTGGTCGACCTTCCGGGATATGGTTATGCAAAAGTGTCGAAAGATAAAAAAGGTTTATGGGAAAAATTCATCACCGAATATCTCGTTGAACGCAAAAACCTGATGTGCGTATTTGTTCTGGTGGATGCGAGACTGGAGCCTCAGGATATTGACATCGACTTTATGGAATGGCTTGCAATCGACAATATCGCATTTGCTATTGCGTTTACGAAAACGGATAAACTAAGCAAGAATGAACTTGCAAGAAGCATCGAGCGTTATAAAAAATACCTGCAGGGCACGTGGGAAAGCTTTCCTCACTATTTTATTACTTCAGCCCAAAAACGAATCGGGAAAGACGAGATCCTGGATTTTGTGGAAGAATCCAATAAGGTTTTTGTGAAACCCAAAAATTAATTACTTCCCGCAGGATTGTCGAGCTCCATTTTTTCAGCAAAATGAGCGCAATAATCCTTCAGATCCTCCACTATATTTTCCTCCCCGGTTGCTCTCTTAAACGTATCTGACATTGTAAGCAGATTTTGATGAAAAAATCTTTTCATTTCATCTACTTTCATTTCTTTCGTCCACAGATCAATACGAAGGGTGTTCATCTCCTTCTCATCCCACATAGCAAGCATGATCGCTTTACTCTGACCTTTATCTCCCGTATCGCTGGCAGTCCATTCGATATTGACGGGTAAATTATTTTCGTCCAGTGTTATCTTAAAATTGATTTCCGCCTTTTTCATTTTTCACCTGAATTAATATTTACAGTTTGGGTTTGTAGCCTGCCGAAGCAAGTAATTTTTGCGCATCGTGATCTTCCATTAATTGTTGCAGGGTCACCTTCCTGTTCTTCGCCATGTATGATCTTACAATCTGCCAGCCAATCCATGTTCCGGTTCGGGCAGGACTTTCTTTCGAAAACCCGGTAGTAAAAGGCCCCTCGTTTGTAAACTGGGCGATCTCTTGATAGTCAGTTGAGTAAAGGATTTTGCGCTGAATAAAAAACGACCAGATATGAGCTTCATTCTGCCGGCACCAGTTCAGCTGATTTTTGGTAAATCCGATTTTCAGCGTATCATCCATTTTAGGGAGCAGGGCATCCAGCAGATAGGCTACTTTGCCTTCATTGACAATGCTCGTAAGGAAGTCATTCTTAGGGCTTTTATCCTCAAATTCCGTAAGCATCCAGGCTTTCACAAATTCAGGCAGAATATGCTCCTTTGTCATATTGGCTTTTTTGTACAAAGGATATTGCAGGCGATTGTAAAAATCACTTCCTGCCCCCAGATACCATTCCAGGCCAATTCCAATGGTTTTATTCAGGTTCAGGAAATGGTAATTAAATCCCGACATCATCGTATTTACATGAGGCAAAGGACGGGTCGGGAAATAATATCTAAAATGGCGAAACGCATCATTAATACCCGCTTCCAGCACCTCCATGGAGGGGAACTCCTTTTCACAAGCGTTATACACATCGCGCATATCCCGGTCACTCACAAAAGCGCGTACCTCGCCCGGACAGGAAGGATCGGAAATACCATTGGCACACAGTTTTATTTCAACAAATCCCCGGAAAAAGTCGCCGTATTTAGTTGTCAGCGCGGCTGCATCCAGAGGGCTTCCGAATAAATCTTTTTCAAACCGGCCGATTTTCACTGGCTCTGTCTGAACACCTGACACATCCACATCCAGTGGGTTATGGCTGCAGGATGAACATAGAATGAAGAAAAATAAGCCAAGAAAAATACTCTTATTCCGCATGTTAAAAATATTCTTTAATATTGTGTTGGCAATCCTGCTGCAACAAAGCAAAACTCAAACAAAGTTATCAAATACTTTAACTAAATACATCAGACATGAGAACAAGAACTATACTTGCATTCGCTTTTGTAACGATGTTTTCAGCACACTCATTCTCTCAAACCGATCAGAAAGGTGTTCGTTTCGGAATGCTGATCACACCACAACTTGACTGGGAACGTTCCGGTGATGCTAAAAATTATGCACATGACGGCATCAACGGAAAATTCGGTTTTGGCCTTTCCATGGAGTTCCGCATGACTGATGTCGTCCATCTGATGACAGGCATCGGTGGCACATTTGCCGGAGGCGGGGAAAATTACAACGTTGGGAATACTCAAATTGGTTATTATGTTGACCACAGCCAGAATCCAATGAAGATCAGCGACCTGAACAACGAGCTGAACGCAAAACCCTACTTTGGTGATAGCTATTGGGATCCCTCAAACCACTCCAGCTACAAGCTGATGAGCCGGGTATACAAAACCACTTACATCACTATTCCGCTTACTCTGAAAATGATGACAAAGGCAATCGGACCTTTTAAATATTTCGGTATTTTCGGCGGAAACCTTGAATTCCTGACCAGCGCAAAAGCAACTGACCAGGTGATTGAAACATATTCAGGAAAAGCTTTTACCATTAGCGACATTGATGTTAAAAGCGATTGCAACCTATTCAAAGCCAGTTTAAATGTTGGTGCCGGTGCCGAATACACCCTCTCCGGAACCACAGCTCTGACATTCGGAATCAATTACTACCGTGCCTTCACCAGCATGACCAGCAATCCATCTAATTATTTAATTGTTGGAACCTCCGATCCAAAGGATACCCAAAATAAAGGATTTGCTCCTGTAGATAATTCAAACGGCTTCACCGCTCTCAAACACAGTCTTTTCGGAGATGCTTTCGCTCTCACGGTTGGCATTCTGTTCTGATCTTTATTATTCTTAATTTTGATCCTCTCCTCTTACAGGGAGAGGATTTTTATTTATACCCATGAAGAACAAAGAAGTTGCCTCATTCATTGTACAATGGCTTAGCGAATACAGCCAAAAATCGGGCACGAAAGGTTTTGTAGTTGGGATTTCTGGTGGTATTGATTCAGCCCTCACTTCTACTCTTTGCGCTCTTACCGGCAAACCTGTGATTTGCCTCAACATGCCTATACGTCAGCATGCTGCCGAATACAATCGCGGCAACGAACATATCAGCTGGCTTAAAAATAAACACCCGAATGTGTCATCTGCAGAAGTTGAACTGAGCGGTGTTTTTGAAAAACTCGAACAGGCTCTGCCTTCCGACATACAAGACTGGCTCAGCATGGCTAACTCCAGAGCCAGGCTTCGCATGCTTACACTCTATACATTCGCCTGCCATCACAAAATGCTGGTAGCCGGAACGGGAAACAAAGTGGAAGATTTTGGTGTGGGTTTTTTTACAAAGTATGGCGACGGAGGAGTGGACCTCAGTCCCATTGCCGACCTCATGAAGTCGGAGGTCAGAGCCCTTGCATCTTTTCTTGGAGTGGTGGAAAGCATCGTTACCGCAAAACCGACAGACGGGCTCTGGGCCGATGGACGTAGCGACGAGGATCAGATCGGGGCAAGCTATGATGAGCTCGAATGGGCCATGCGTTTTATTGAAAAGCCCCACGATTTCGCGAAATTATCAATCCGGGAACAGCAGGTG
>DASYGQ010000277.1:0-15789 GCA_035999585.1 Bacteroidia bacterium
GCGAGAATTTCTTAGGATTCGGTACGTGTTAAATCGTAATTATCAAAAAAAATGACATGTCGCTGGCACAAAACAGGGGTCTCGATGCTTTTAGTCCTGTGGGAGGATGAGACCGTAAATGAATGAAGCTGATTTTTAAAAGAAATGAAAATGAAGAACAAAAATTTATTTAAAATATTCTCCTTTTCTGCAGGATCGGAGAAAGGATGGAAGCAGGAAAACTTCCTTCCCGATTGCGAGTACCGGTTCCGAAACATGGAGCCGTTTTTAACCGAATCCGAAAACCGGGTTCGTAATACAAATCCGTCTTGTCAGAAAGATTATTCGCGATATATCCCGATGCACAGGACACAAAAACAAACAAAATGAGTACAAAACCAAAAGTGATTAAACGATTAATTGCGCTGATGCTGTCGAAAGCATCTGTGTTGCAGCTTATTGCCAATGCCCGGCACTATGTGCAGAGCATGACGGGAAATGCACATTTCACGTCCCCAACACCCTCGCTTGCTGACATCAGTGCAGATGCCACGGCGCTCGAAAATGCCTATGCCCTTACGCTGACACGTGTAAAAGGCTCTGTGGCGCAAAAGAACGAGGCAAAAGCAGCCTTGCACCTGAAGCTGAAAGCGCTGGCTGCTTATGTGGAGTCCATCGCGAATGCCGATCCGGAACATGCCGAAAGCATCATTGCAAGCGCCGGAATGCCGGAGAAAAAGCTCCGTACAGCCGTTTCGCATGCCTTCGATGTCAAACTCACCAACAAGCCCGGTGAAGCGATGCTGACCACCAAAGGCGTGAAGCGGGGAGCGTACATCTACGAGATGAGCAGCGATCCCAGCCTGGCTCCTGCCAGCTGGTCGGTGATCTATCAGGGTGTGACGATGAAGTTCCTCAAAACCGGACTTGTTTCCGGCACACGGTACTTCTTCCGTTGCAGCACGATCGATAAAAACGGTCAGAGCGCCTGGAGCTCGGTGCTCAGTGTGGTGATTCAGTAAGCCTTTCCGTAAAACGGTGGTTTCATCCCGGCCTATCCTTGTCTCACGAGACAGAGGCCAGTCCACAGCGACATACCGAAACACCGCCAAGCGATTGGAATCTGCAGCCGGCCCTTCTTTGGAGGGCCGGCTTTGTTTATGCAAAAATGAAATAATCAATAATCAATGTTCAACTATCAATGTTCAAGTGATAAGTACTTGAGAATTGATAGTTGAACATTGATTATTGAATATTCTTTTTCAATTGGAATTCAATCCCCCAGCCGGCTCATTCAATTCTCAACTCTCAACTCTCAATGTTCAAGTGATAAGTACTTGAGAATTCCCCCTTCGGGGATAAAGAGAGTTGAATATTGATTATTGAATATTCTTTTCAATTGGAATTCAATTCCCCAAAAAGAAAAACCTTTCCAAAGCTCTGTGATAAGCCGGCTTGGTGTAAACTTTGGCTTCCCAGCGCCGGGGCCGGTTTGAAGAATTCGTTCGGATGGCGGAAGAGCAGGCGGGGAGATGCGCGGAGGAATGCGCTGCCTGTTTTTGGTTCAATGAGTAGTCCTGCTTACGGGACAGAAATTCATTCAGGCCCCAGAAATAAGGATCCACAGCAATGATCCCTTTCGGCTGATTTTTTGATTCCGGACTGTGTTCGTCGCTTTCCATGTGATGTGTTTTTATTTATTGAATACATCAAAAGTCAGCCGAACAGGTCTGCGCCACAAACCACAATAAGCCTTGTTATGAGCCGACAGAAAAGATAAACTTATCCTGATTTATAGCGTAAATGTTTAATCAGCAAGGTTTTGGCTTTACGGGAAGCGGAACAAGCTTAATTCACCACCACCATTTTCTGGGAACGGATCACCGTGTCATGGACAAGGTATTTGCAGAAATAGAGCCCCGGTTTGAGATCCAGGCTGAAGCTTGCGCTTTGCTGCTCGCTTAAAAGCGGGATGCTTTGCAACAGAACACCCTGCAGGTTATAAATGTTCAGCATGCCGTTATCACCGGCATCGAGTTTGTAATTCACCTGAATGACGCCTTTGTTCGGATTCGGATACAGAAAAAAACGGGATTGAAGGGATGCGTCAAACTGAACTTCCGCCAATCCGGCATAACTGGTTTTTCCGTTGAAGTCAGTCTGCTTCAAACGATAATAGGAAACTCCATCGTAAGGATCAGGATCCTCTGAAGCGTAATTCATCACCTGGCTGGAATTACCGCTTCCCGTAATATTTTTAACCGGCACGAAATTGATTCCGTCTTTTGTTTTTTCAACCGTGAAAAAACGGTTGTTGGTTTCACTGGCAGTTTTCCAGCTGAGGCATACCTGATCTTCACACACATCGGCATGAAAACTGAGCAACTCGATGGGGAGGGGACTTGCAAAGGGGTCTTTGGTGCCGATGGTATAATAAAAATGGTTCGTCAGGTTGGCAGCATCCACCAAAAAGGAAACCCTCAGGGCGGAGACAGTGGGAGTGGTGCCGGCGACGATGGCATAAGAAACATTGGTGGCGCTCCTTGCAAGCAGTACATAGTTGGAGGCAGGGGCGGAGGGCGCACCTGCAATGGCATAATCGGTGAAATCAAAATAGACAGTCACGTTACCGCCATTGTTGTTCACATCAGTTTTCTGAAGGTACCAGTCGTTGATCCAGTGCTGCTTGACGGTGGCAGGAAGATAATTGAGTGTATCCACATTGGGTGCGATGGGACAATTGATGCCGGTCATCAGGTAATCGCCATTGTCTTTCAGGAAGTCGGTGGCGGCCGTTCCCACTTTAAAACCCATGCCGGCGGAACTCCGGGTGGAGTTTACGCTGTCGGTCGCTGTTTCTCTTCCCACGCCATCCACAAAATAAACATAGCTGGAGCTGGAAGGTGGTGTGTATTTGCTGTTGGTGATGGCGATGTTGTAAAAGGCCGACTGGTTATTTTCCAGCAGCGTGCGACGCGTGGTGGAAAGGGATGATTTGAAAAGATTGAGCTCGGGGATATTCCCCTTGTAAAAATTGGCGGGTGTTCCGGCATTGTACCAGGCTCCGACGAGGAAGCGTGTCTGGAAATTATAAGCCGAGGCATTGGCCGCTGTGCCGGTGGATGAGCCTTCCCGGAAAAGCTGATCCTGGACGCCGTTGTTCGTAGCAGTAAGAATATGCGTGACGCCATTACCCGTGGTGATCGCATCCACCACACCAATTGGTTTGGTAGGCGCGCTGAAGGAAAGCGGTGTGTTAACCTGGTCCGGCCTGTCCTGCATCACAAAACCGTTGTTGAGAGAACTGTTGTTGTCAACCAGGGTTTGTTCGGTGGCTGTGGTTGTTCCGGTGGTGGTCCAGTTGGCCAGTATGTTGGTTGTAAAACCGGTATAGCCACCCGTCGGAAAAATGTTGTGGGAAAGATAAGTGCTTGTCCCGTTGAAAAGCACTGAAGGCCACAGATTAAGGCGGTTGATGACACCAAGCGTGACGATGGTGGGTTGATTGGCGGTGGCGGCCTGGGTGATGTCAAGTCCGTTGCCGCTCTGATCATACCAGGTTTGCACATAGGCATTGGCTGCGTTGGCGGGTACAGTACCAAGAGTTAGGTTGGCAATGTTATAGTACTGTGATTCGGTCCATTCGAGGTATTGCCGGTCGGCTGTGGAGGGCAGGGCGGCAAAGGTTACGGCTTCGGATATCCACCCGTCCAGACTGGTGAGTGCATCGGCCCGGCTGCCAATGACCAGCGGGTTGCCTGCATCTCCGTATGCGGCGGGTGCGGAACTGGTGACAATGGAGTTGCCGTTGTAATAGGCATTCACAGAAGCGGCATTGGCCTGATAGGTCCATATCGAATTTGGAATGGATGCATTCAGAGTTTGACTGGTGGGGTAGAAAGTATAGGTGGTGCCGTTTCCGATCACGATGGTGGCGTTGTAAAAATCGAGCGGTGCGGGAATATTGGCGCTGGTCTTATTGAGAAAGGTATTGTAGGTGCTGTTTGAATTAACACAGGCTACGGCATTGAAACATCCCGCTGTACCGTAGGCCGTATAGGCGACGGTGGCAAGAGAGTATCCGGCTCCGAGAAATCGTATCGAAGGCTTGGTGCCCTGGCGTTCGATGACACCGGCATTGACGATCCGGGGTTGTTTTCCGGCGGTCGCCTGGGAAGCATCACGGCCATTGCCGCTCTGATCGTACCAGATGGAAACATAACCACTGCCGGCACCAACGAAAGTAAGCAAGGCGGTGGTGTCGAGATCACCGCCGGCTGTAAAACCGATGTCCTGTGTTGTGTTATCGCTGCTGCGCCGGACCTGAACGGCTTTTCCTGCGTAAGTGCATCTCATGATGCGCAGGCTGTAAGCTGTCTGCGAAGATGTACTGATGGCACTCACCGGATCACCGCCGACAACAAAGGCTTTGAGTGCAGCGGTATCCAGGTCGCCGCAGGCGCTGAACCCGATTTTCTTGGTGGCATTGTCGCATGTACGCCTGACTAATATAGCGGAACCGGCATAGCTTGGAACAATTTTACGAAGGCCGTAAATAGCTTCGCCGCTGAAACTTACCTGTGCAGATGCAGAAATGAGCATTGTCAGAGATAGAATCAGAACAGTAAGCAGCGTTGGAAGAAGGCCTTTCCTGAAAAATGAGCTCATAGGACTAAATAGCGCCCGTTGGTTTGTTGCAATAAAGATACCGAAAAAATGGTATACATTTTCCTGATATTCGTCATGCAAGGGGGCTGTGGGGCAGGTGATAGACCGCGGATTATCAGGATAATTATGATCGTCATGATTAACCGGGTCATTTTTTAGCATGAAAAAATCATACTAATCAGCGGCTAATGAGGGGGCTGAAAACAGAAGAAGCCTGAACAGGTTTCCCCGTTCAGGCTTTTATAAGATAGTGGAACCGGATTATCCGGCCAATGATTTTCGTAGAATCAGAACTTAAAGTTCAGTCCGACATTGAGGTAAGAAATACCATAACCCAGTTCACCGAATACACCAAAGTGGTTGGTAAAGCGATACCTGGCTCCTCCGTACAGTGAAAATACAAAGCCTCCGTAAGTGGGGCCGACGTATCCTTGGTGGTGGTCGGGACAGATGGATGTGGTGGAATAAGAATCGTGTGCAAAGTCATTGCCCAGCATCAGGCCGGCATATACATCGAGCTTGTCAACCTTGATGAAGCGACCGAAGTGATAGGCGCCTCTGACACCAAGGATGAAATAGGACCATCTGTAAGTATCAACGTAATACTGACCGTTTCCATTACCCTGACCGCAATCTTCCCAACCCTGGTAAGTGCGGGAAGCACCGGTGAAGGCGGCATAACCACCCAGACTGATATCATTGGTGATACCGAACTCAACGGAAGCACTGACAGGAGGCAGGACATTGATACTACCGGGTTCAACGATAATATTGCCGAGCCCGATTCCGAGATTGATGTCGGTTTGACCTTTCTGAAAGGATTGTGCATGCCCGGTGGTGATTCCGAGTACGAGTAATAAAAAGAATATTCGGGTCGCAGTAGTAATTGTTTTCATGGTTGAGATATTGTGTGAGTTTGTCTTTGATGTAAAACTATTTCAAATCAAAGCTTACTTACCCCGATAATCGCCGAGACCTGAAAATCAATAGCTGAGAATGGAAGGCTGGACGCTGGGTTTTGAATCAAAAACTGTTTCCGGACCAGGATAAGTTTGTGGACCTGTGTACCTTGTTTTTTTAATTTTTATTAAGAACGATACCTTCTAACCGGGGAGGGCTTATGTGTTTATTTTTTTAATTCCGGCATCCGGCGATGATTTTCCGCTCCTGTCTCCTTTTTTTCCCCTTCCGGCGAATTAAACCCGCGAATCGGGAAACTTCCGCTATGTTGTTCTTGTTTATGACAGCCTCAATTTATAGCGTATGATCCTTTAACCCATTTGTATGAATCAATCACCTGAAAAAGGGAAGCCTATCAAAGAAAGTGAAGAGCGGTACAGGAGCCTGATCGAAGCCAGCCTGGATCCGCTGGTCACCATCAGCACTGAAGGTAAAATCACCGATATGAACGAGGCTACGGTCAATATTACGGGTATCACCCGTGAAAAACTGACCGGAACTGATTTTTTCGACTACTTCACCGAACCCCAGAAGGCCAGGGAAGTGTATCAGGAGGTATTTGCCATGGGATCAGTGGCCGATTCACCCCTGACCTTGAGGCACAAGAACGGAAAGCTGACCGATGTGCTGTTCAACGGTTCGGTTTATAAAGACGACAACGGTAATGTCCTCGGCGTGGTGATTGTGGCCCGTGACGTGACAGCCCAGAAACTGCTTTCCAAATACTCACTGAGCCTTATTGAAGCCAGCCTGGATCCGCTTGTCACCATCAGCACCGAAGGCAAAATCACGGATATGAACCAGGCAACGGTCAACATCACAGGGATTACCCGTGAGAAAATCAAAGGAACCGATTTCTTTGATTATTTCACCGAGCCTCAGAAAGCGCGTGAAGTATACAAGGAAGTTTTTGAAAAAGGTTTTGTGATCGATTACCCGCTGACCCTCCGTCACATCGAAGGAAAGCTGACGGAAGTATTGTTCAACGGCTCAGTGTATAAAGATGATCGCGGCAACGAGCTGGGAGTCGTTATTGTGGCCCGTGATGTAACAGCACAGAAGAAATTTGAAAATGAACTGATCGTCGCCAAAAGCAATGCCGATCGTGAAAGGCAGATAGCCGAATCGGCGGTAAAAGCGAAGCAGCAGTTTCTTTCGAACATGAGCCATGAGATCCGGACACCGATGAATGCAATCATCGGTTTTACAAAGGTGGTGCTGAAAACAGAGCTGAACCAAAAGCAAAAGGAATACCTCAATGCCATTAAAATATCTGGAGACGCACTCATTGTGCTCATCAACGACATACTTGATCTGGCCAAGGTGGATGCCGGTAAAATGACCTTTCATCATGTGCCGTTTAAACTTTCGGTGTCTGTCTCGGCCATGCTGCATCTGTTCGAAACAAAAATTCAGGAAAAGAATCTGAAGCTGGTGACGGAATATGATGCCACGATCCCTGAAGTGCTGGTTGGCGACCCCGTACGCTTGCACCAGATCATCCTGAATCTAGTGGGTAATGCAGTGAAATTTACAAGCGAAGGCAAAATCACAGTGAGCGTGAAAATGGTGAATGAAGATCAGGAACACGCTCTTGTTGAATTTGCCATCACGGATACCGGCATCGGAATTCCTGAAAATAAGCTTGGAAATATTTTTGATGACTTTCAGCAGGCCACCAGCGGCACATCCCGTTTGTATGGCGGAACAGGTCTTGGCCTGGCCATTGTGAAACAATTGGTGGAACCTCAGGGAGGAACCATTGCGGTAACAAGTAAAGTAGGCACAGGCTCAACGTTCAGCTTCCGTCTGAGCTTCCGGAAAACAAATGCAAAGGCTGAGATGGAACATAATCTGGGTGTGGAGCTGGAAGAAGGAATGAGAAGCGTTCATGTACTTGTCGTCGAAGATATAGCGCTGAATCAACTTCTGATGAAAACATTGCTGGAAGATTTTGGTTTCGGAATGGATATTGCCGCCAATGGAAAAATTGCCATCGAAAAGCTCAAAGAAAACAGTTATGACATCATCCTGATGGATTTGCAGATGCCGGAGATGAACGGCTTTGAGGCGACTGAACACATCCGGAAGGAAATGAACATTCAGATACCGATCATTGCCCTGACAGCCGACGTAACAACCGTGGATGTAGCGAAATGCAAGGCCGTTGGAATGAATGATTACATATCCAAGCCTGTTGACGAAAAGCTTTTATACAGCAAAATCATCAAACACTTGAAAAAACAGGAACTATCCCGAACTATTCTTCCTCCACAGCCGGAAGGTGCCGCATCCAAATGGACCAATCTGAGTTACCTCCGTAAGCTTTCCAAGGGCAATGGAGGAATGGTAAAGGAAATGATTGAGATTTATCTGCACGAAACACCGGAACTGCTTCATAAAATTAAAACCAGTCTGGATGAAAGAAACTGGGAAGAGTTGAAGCTCGCATCTCATTCCCTGATCCCTTCTTTCGCAATGATGGGAATGGACAAGCGGTTCTCAGACAGTGCCAAATCCATTCAGGAACATGCTGCGGGATTGATTTCGGGATCACATGCAGGGAATGAATCAGCAATTATTTGTAAAATGCTTGAACAACTTACAGGTATCCAGGATGCCTGCTCTCAGGCTTATGAGGAATTGAAGGAAGCGTTGTGATGCCTCAGATACCGGTTTAAATACGAATCCATTCACGCTGTCATCAACTGGAAACAGAAAGCCCCGTTCAGAATCTCTGAACGGGGCTTCTTATGATGTAGCTGGTTTATTTCTGAGAAATAAGACGGCCCGACTGAATTGTCTTGCCATTGCCGCTTACGGTATAAAAATACACACCGGAAGGAAGAGCGCCTGTTTCCAGAACGGTAGTCTGATTCACCAAAGTCATTGTCATCACTTCTTCGCCCAGCACATTATACATGCGGAACTCGGTTTTTGATGCCAGTGATGCATCGCTCAGCACAAGAGTGGTGGATGACTGAAAAGGGTTTGGATAAATCCGGATAACCTGGCTGACCGCATTTGCCGGTACAACAGCTAAAGCTCCGCATGTTCCCGCTATGATCGGTGCAATTGCGCTGATGGCTGTGGTGGATAAGGCGCCTGCAGTAGTCATGGCTCTTCCGTTGAGTACGACACCGGTGTTGATGGCACCCAGGGCTCCGTTGTTACAGATGATTGTCCCGTTGAATACCGAGTAATTGTTGATGGTGACTGCACCTTCGATCTTCCAGTATACATTTTTAGCCTGTGTTCCGTTGATCAGTTTCACCTTGGAATAAGTGCTGGTTGTAAGGGCTCCGGCAATCTGGATTACAAAAACGGCATTGGCATTTCCTTCACCATTCAGAATAACGGTATCTGTAAGTGTAGCAGCCCCATTCATAAGGTAAGTGTGAGGAGTGAGCACCAGGTTGTTTCCAAACTGTGCAGGGTACAGCAATTCGATATCGTGTTTCAGTGTGTTCAGATAAGTATATGCCGTCATCAGGTCAGATGCACATTGTGCAGTTGAGCCATCGGGCCCGGCATGAATGGTTCCGTTCACATCGGATGCATTGTATCCGGTGGTTGAACCGCTGTTGGTTCCTACATCGCCTGTAACGTAAGTCGTGCCTGTATTGGTGACAGCGCCGTTTGCAGAAAAGATGGCGTAACATGCCGCACTGCCCATGTTAGGAGCTGTAGGTCCGGTGAGGTAAGGGCTGTTGCATCCGATTGGCGTATATGCAAGCATTCCGCTGCCGGATACTGCACCTTTTGTTGAAAGCGCACGACCTTCAAGCGTGTCGCCGGTGTTCATATTGATGGCTGCATTATTGGCAATCACAGTACCCCTCATCGTGGTACCGGAAGCCATTTGAACAAGTCCTTCCACTTTCCAGAATACGTTGCAGGCAAGTGCACCGTTCTTCAGGTAAACTTTGGAATCTGCATTGGTAGAGAAAGCTCCTTCAATCTGAATGATAAAAACCGAAGCTGAACTGCCCTGTCCGTCAAGTGTCAGACCGAGATTCAATGTGGCTGCGCTTGCAATTTTGTAAACGCCCGGTGTCAGCGTTTGTCCGTTTCCAAGAGCCGGAGCCGGAAACAGGGTGGCTGTGGTATTGTTGAGTGCATTGTAAGCAGACAGAAGATCGGTCATGCAGGAAGCGCTGGCGGTATCCATATCATGCATCACGCCGTTTACGTTTCCGAATGAAGTGCTGGAGCCGTTATTGCTACCGATGTTACCGGTATACTGTGAAGTACCCGTATTGCTGACCGCTCCGTTGGAAGAGAAAAGAACGAAGTTGGCTGCTTTCCCCAGTACCGGTGCCTGTGCGAAAATTACGCTTGGCATCAGCAGCAGAAGGGCAGCAGAAAATGAATTGAGTAGTTTGGTTTTCATGTTGTCTGTTTTAAGATGATTTGACGACCCGGAGAGTGATTGAAAGCGCGCTGCCGGATCAGCAGCGCGCGTTTCAGGTTTTATTGAATAACGATAGTGTTGCCGGACATGATGACTGCGCCAGTGCGTGCCAGGGCTTTGCCATCCAGGGTGGCTCCTGTATCAAACGTGATGGATTGCATGGCCATGATGGTGCCTTTGAAAACCGAGGTGGTTCCGAAAGTAGCCGAGCTTCCAACCTGCCAGAAGATATTTTTGGCCTGGGCATTTCCGCTCAGGATTACCTTGCGGCCGGATGTGGTAGTCAGTGTGGATGCAATCTGAATGATAAACACTGCATTCGCATTTCCTTTTGCATCGAAAGTGAGGTCACCGGAAGACACAGCAAGGGAGGATGTTGACTTATACAAACCGGGAGTGAGGGTAAGACCGCCAATGTTCCCCGACAAGGTCACGATATTCGTGGAGGTTCGTCCTGCCGCATCATTGTAAGCAGCTGTCAGATCCAGTTTAGCCTGGTTTGAAATATTGTCGTTGATATGCTTTGTCCCATTCAGGATACCGGGAGGAAAGCCTCCAACGGATGTACCCGGACTTAAGCCCATATCACCCGTAATGACGGTTGCTCCGGTGCTGGTGATCGCAGATCCTGCGAGAATAGCCAGACTGGAAGACCCTGACATGGTGATGGTAGCCTGTGGATTGGTCTGTATTGGAATCACAATCGGATTGGTGCCTGAAGAGGAAGAAGATGAAGGAGAAGCAACATTATCTTTCTTGCATGCGCCGAAAAAAGCGATCGTAATTATTGCAATGCCTGTGAATACTTGTTTGGTTTTCATTGTTTGTTGGTTTTAGTGTAAACGCACTCAGTACTTGTTGAAAGATCAACCTGAAAGCTTCCAAATGGTTTTGAAGAAGAAGATCTGGTGGTTCTGTAACAAATGTACGCTGTCTGGTACCCTGTCATAGGTATATTGGTCAGAAGGTGCTTTAAACTAGCCAGGAAGGGAAAAAAGTAAACCGGTTGGGACTGGAGAAGGTAATCAAGGCCTGATTTGCTGCTCATTCAGGTTATGCGAATGATTGATGCTGGATGAAGACCGGATGAAGGCAGACAGGTTTAATCCCACCAAGGCCTTTACCTGGTGGTACCAAGAAGAAAATTAGTATGGAAAAACAGTTTGAAACTCAGTTGCCAACCGGCAGGCTGAAATAGAAAGTGGCGCCCTCATCCTCTTTCGCCTCCGCCCATACCTTCCCGCCATGGCGGGTGATGATACGGTGGACAAGAGCAAGGCCAATGCCGTTACCTTCAAATTCAGAGTAGGAGTGGAGCCGTTTGAATACTCCGAAAAGCTGATCGGCATACTTCATGTTAAAGCCTGCTCCGTTGTCTTTCACATGGTAAATGACTTCATTTCCCGACTGCCTGCATCCGATTTCAATGGTTGGATTTTCCTTATTGGAAGAGTATTTGATTGCATTTCCTATGAGATTGATCCATACCTGTCTTAAAAGCGAGGGATCAGCTGAAGCAGGAAGCAATGAATCCGTATGAACTTGTGTTTTGCCTGGTGTGTCTGTTTGTAAATCGCTTAGTACGTTCTCAACCAGTTCTGTCATATTAACAGGTGATTTTTTCAGCTCTTTACGGCCCAGCAGGGAAAGCTCAAGCAGGCTATTGATCAGCACTCCCATCTTGGTGGCGCTTGAGCGGATCTGTTTAAGGAGATCAAGAGCTTCCCCTTTCAGGTTGTGGCTATGCTCTTCTTCAAGCATCTGTGAAAAGATGTTGAGCACACGCAAAGGCGCTTTCAGGTCATGGGAGACGGAATAGGAAAAAGATTCCAATTCCGCATTGGAAGCATGCAGTTTCAGGATATTATTGCTGAGATCCGTGTTAAGGGCTTTGATTTCCTGCTCCGCTTTTTGAAGCGCCCGCAGATTGGCACTGATGATGTAGTAGACAACAATAAGTATGAGTAAAATAAGGGTGAGCAAAGCGGTAAAAATAAGGTTAAAGTTACGGGTATCAGCCTCACTTATGCTCTTCCGTTCAACCAACAGCTTTTCCTCTTCTTTTTGCGCCTCGCCGATTATTCTGCGGATTGCATTTTGCGTGTTTAATCCTTCGCCTGTTTCAATAAGCGCCTTTGCAGATTCGAAATTCTTACGACGCGCTTCAACCCGTTGATCAAGAGCATTTAAATGCCTGGTAAGAAAGCCTTCCAGCGTATCAATTCTTTTCTGTTGCACGGGATTGTCGCGTGTCAGATCTTTCACCTGCCGGATATGCTCAAAAATATTTTTCTCGGCGGCGGTGAATGGAGCCAGGTAAATCTCCTGTCCTGTGACAATATAGCCCCAGGCTCCGGCCTGTGCATCGACCGAGCCCTGAAGCGTTTGCTCAAATTCATAAAGTACCTCATGCGTATGGTTTACCCATTTGTTGGTTTCCGTAAACGATCGAGTGTTCTTAAAAGAGAAAAACGCGATAATGAGAAGAATGGCGCTGCAAGTGATAAAGCCGGCAAGGATTTTCTTTCTTAATGACATAGGCTTGAATTCTTCTCTAAATTACCTGTTTTAAAAATCAGTTAGAAATACCTTTTGCGAAAAAATCTTACAGCATTAGTTCCTGATATGTTTTCTATTGAAGATACGACCAGTGGGCTTTGAATGGATGGGATACATTCAATAAGGTTGGGCTGATAAGACTGGTCCATATATAGGATTGAAAACACAATCAGGAAAAACGCAGGGCCTGAGCGACCGGAGACAAATCTTATCTTTTCAATGCGATTTTTTTAACGGTCATTCCTTCGGCAGACAAAAGGCTCAGGAAATAAATACCCTCCGGTAAACCTGACACGTCTACCTGCAATTGCCGGTCATTGACCCCAGGTTCCAGAGGCCATGAAATGATTTCTTTTCCCTGCATCGTGCAAAGACTGAGATGCTCATATCCTCTGCCTTTCAGGTCGAGGGTCACAAAACTCCGGCTGCAGGGCACCGGATACACATTCACTCTGTCGTTCAGGGCTGACTGATCGTTCAGGCCTGCGGGACTCAAAGGAACCAATGCCCCATATTCAGGTATTGAACCATTGGAAGTGGTGAAACTGACCTTCGGAGTAAACACAAAGCTGATGGGATTGAAGCTGTACAGCTCACCGTTTCCGGCACTCCCCCCTGCAGAGGTGGCCCCATAAAGAAGCCCGTCGCTGGCCAGGACAAGTCCACCGTGTGGTGTGGCCCCGTTTGCACCGCTGAAACTCGTTCTGACAATGTAATTGAATGTAACAGGATCAAAGCTGAACAGCACGCCTTGACTGTTGACTCCCCCCATGCTGGTTGTGCCGTAGAACAAACCGTTTGAAAGCTGCAATAGATTGCCACGGGGGCCGCTTCCCTGCGTACTGCCATTGAAATAAAACACGGGTGTATAACCTGAGATGGAAATGTCGAAACAAAAAATGACTCCGTTTCCGTTTGTGCCGCCTGCATCGGTTACGCCGTATAGCTTACCGTTCTTTCCTTCAATCATGCCGTTTCCGATAACGCTTCGACCGTATGTATCGGTAAAGTCATACAAGTCGGTAAAATTGGTGGTTTGAGGGTCATAACTGAACAACACGCCATAGTTATTGGCCCCGCCGTTCAGTGTGGTGCCATAGATCTTGCCATCGGTAGCCTGAAGCAGCGTGGATTGTGGGTTTTTACCGGTGACTGTACCGTTGAAATTGATCAGGACGCTGTATACGTGTGTAGTGAGTGAATAACTGAAGAGAACCCCGCCTCCGTTTGTGCCACCTGCGGATGTCATGCCATACAGCTTTCCATCGGATGCCTGTATGAGGCCTGAATAGGATCCGGATCCGTTCGTGCCGTTGAAATTGACAAGCGCCTTCAGCGAATCGGTAAGCGGATCAAAGCTGTAAAGAACACCCATCGACGAGATCCCTCCACTCAGTGTTGTGCCGTATAGAATGCCGTTCCGGGCTTCCAGCAATCCTCCGGTGGGATTGATCCCATTTGTTCCGTTAAAGCTCGCTCTCACAGTGTTGGAACTCGCCCCTGCCACATAGCTGAATACGGTACCATAACCATTGCTTCCACCGGAGCTTGTAACCCCGTATAAGACCGACTGGCCCTTTAACAGTGAAAAGGTTCCAGACAGTAAAATTGCCGCGAAGAAGTACTTTGCTTTCATAGGAAGGCGGTTTATGAAGGTTGCTGATCAGATCGGTAAGGAATTAGATGCAATCTCGGAAATATTTCGGAAAGAAACCAATTCGGCTCAGTATCACTCTTGTACACAAAACACGCGAAATTCATTTGCCCGATTCAAATATGTATCGTAATATTGCGATATATTTAAGATACGCCAAATGGGAGCTTCAAAGAACGAAGAATTTTCGATCAAAGACAATAAAGTGGCAACCTATGCCAAAGCCTTATCGCATCCGGCAAGGGTGGCCATTTTGAGATTACTGATCAGGAAACAGGCATGTATCTGCGGTGATATTGTGGATGACCTGCCTTTGTCGCAGAGCACCGTATCACAGCATCTGAAGGAATTGAAAGAGGCCGGTTTGATTCAAGGCGATACGGAAGGTGCCAAAGTTTGCTATTGCATTGATGATAAGGAATGGAAAAATGCACAGGACAGTTTGAATGAGCTTTTTAATGCATATAAAAAGAGTTCAGACAAATGCTGCTGATTGAATGAGTGTATCGCTATATAACGATTTTGACTTCTAAAAAAATAAAATCATGAAACAGGAAGATGAAATAAAGGAAATGGTCCGCCGCAAATACAGTGAAATTGCGCTGCAGGACAAAGAGATAAACGCGGCCTCCTGCTGCGGGGCAACCAATTGCTGCGAAAGTGGCGAGGTATATAACATCATGGCCGACGACTATAACGAACTGAATGGCTATAAACCTGAAGCTGATCTGGGACTCGGTTGCGGTTTGCCTACTCAATTTGCAAGGATAAGGCCGGGTGATATAGTCATTGACCTGGGAAGTGGTGCAGGAAACGATTGTTTTGTCGCCCGTCACGAATGCGGGCCTGACGGTAAAGTCATTGGCATTGATTTCACCGAAGCAATGATTGAAAAGGCCAGAACAAATGCCGATAAATTGGGATTCCGTAACGTGGAATTCCGGCTTGGTGATATTGAGCACATGCCTCTTGCAGATGGCATGGCTGACGTAGTCGTTAGCAATTGTGTACTGAACCTTGTTCCGGAGAAGAAAAATGTTTTTGCTGAAATATTGAGAGTTTTAAAGCCGGGAGGCCATTTCAGTATTTCCGATATTGTACTTGTTGGGCAGCTCCCAGATAAACTGAGAAATGCAGCTGAAATGTACGCAGGTTGTGTGGCAGGTGCTATTCAAAAAACGGAGTACCTTGAGCTGATTCAGAAAACCGGGTTCAGCAATATTCATATACAGAAGGAGAAAATAATTGAAATTCCTGATTCAATATTGTCACAATACATGAACGAAAGTGAAATTTTAGCTTTCAAGGAATCGGGTGTTGGAATTGTCAGTATTACCGTTTTCGCCAAAAAAGAAACTTGTTGCAAACCTGGAACCGGATGCTGCTGAATATGAACTATAGAAAATACATAGCCGAAATGGCCGGCACCTTCATCCTCGTTTTCTGCGGAACAGGTGCCATCATCGTGAATCAGGAAAGCGGAGGCGCTATCACTCATCTGGGTGTATCCATGACATTCGGACTGGTGGTTACCGCCATGATCTTTGCCCTGGGT
>DASYGQ010000284.1:0-5051 GCA_035999585.1 Bacteroidia bacterium
ACGCTGAAGCTGAAAGAAACAGAAAATCTTCTCCTTGCCTGCAGCGGTTTATGGATGGAGGCTTATGCCACCGACTTCAGCGGTGTTCCCGGAGGAACAGTGAATACCACATTACAAATCATCAGGCGTTATAGCGGAGAGGCTAAACTTCAAAAGATTTCTTTCTGGGGCAAATCCGATACTCTTGTTGCTCTTCCTCTGGAAACAAATAAGCTTGTCACTTTGAGGCATACCGATGTAATACCCGCATCTTTTTCTTATTCTAACCCTTACTGGCTGAACGAAAAGCATGGCAACAGTGTTTTCGAAATTCCAAATCATTTACTGATCGGAATGCCTGAAAATGACCCTCAGACCAAAGTGTTTTTTGAGGTCGAACTAAACGGAACAATATTGAACGTCGAACGCAACCTTGTCTATAAATATACGGATCCGGTCAAAGGGGAAATCTACAGGCCATTTGAAATATTGCCTCCAGCCACCGTCAACCTGGCTGATAAAGCCTTTGTATTCACTGGTCCGGAACCGAGGATTATCCAGCTTCTGGTCAAAGCCAATGTCTCTGATGTAAAAGGGACTCTTCAGGTAAAGGCACCGGAAGGATGGCAGGTGATCGTGCGTCATCCTGAGTTCAGCCTGGCAGTAAAAGGCGACGAGGTTACCCTCGAGTGCATGATCAGCCCTGCAAAGAACAGTAAAGACGGTAAACTTTCCGCATCCCTGCTGATCAATGGGCAGAATTATGCAAAAAGTATCCGCCGGATTGAATATGATCACATCCCTTATCAGTTTATCTTGAGCGACCCGGAAGCAGCGCTGGTCAATATAAACCTGAAAAAAGCGGGTTTGAATCTGGCCTATATTCCAGGTGCGGGAGATGATGTACCGGCTTCTCTCAAACAAATCGGGTATCACGTAACAATCCTGACGGATGAATTGCTTGCTTCCGAGAATCTTTCCAAATACAATGCGATCATCACAGGAGTTCGTGCCTATAACACCAATGCTCGTTTGCAGGCCAATTATCAGAAACTGATGGATTATGTCAAAAACGGAGGGAATCTGATCGTACAATACAATACCAATAATCAGCTGGGGGCCGTCACGGCCAAAATTGGTCCATATCCTTTCTCAATCAGCAGGGATCGCGTGACGGACGAGAATGCGAGTGTGACATTTGTCAAACCTCTGAGCCCGGCACTGGTTTACCCTAATCCAATTACCTCTTCCGATTTCGACGGCTGGATTCAGGAAAGAGGCATTTATTTTGCGAAGGACTGGGATTCCAATTATGAGCCGATTCTTGCCATGAATGATCCCGGCGAAAAGGCTAATGAGGGAAGTCTTCTGATCTGCAAATTCGGCAAAGGAAATTTTGTTTATACGGGACTTGTTTTTTTCAGAGAGTTGCCGGCAGGTGTTCCGGGAGCTTACCGGTTGTTTGTCAACCTGATCAGCTTACCAGCACGTAAATAGCAGGATCTCATTCTTTTGTCACACGTTTCATCCATGAGCGATCAGAAAGTTTCCACAGAAAAACGCTGGATCAGGCTTTATGTACTGCTCGCTGTAGTGCTTGCAGTCATTATTACCGGGCTCTATTTCTTTACCAAATATTTTGAATGAGTACTCCGGACTGGTTTGTCTTATGCCTGACTTTGTTTTTCATCATTGCCTATGGGATCTGGAAAAGCCGGGGCATGAAAAACATAGAGAGTTACCTGCTGGCCGACAGGCAAATGCCTTGGTATCATGTCGGGCTTTCGGTCATGGCCACCCAGGCAAGCGCTATTACATTTATTTCCGCTCCCGGCCTGGCATATACGGATGGGTTGCGCTTTATTCAGTTTTACTTCGGCCTTCCCCTGGCCATGATTGTTCTCTGTATCACTTTCATTCCCATCTTCCAGAAGCTGAATGTATTCACAGCCTATGAATTTCTTGAAAAACGATTCGATAACAAAACACGCTCTCTTACTGCTTTTTTGTTTTTGCTTCAGAGGGGGCTTTCTACAGGCATCACGATTTATGCACCTTCCATCATTCTCTCTATTATTCTGAATATCGATATAACATATACCACTCTCCTGATGGGTACTCTGGTCATTATTTATACGGTATATGGTGGAGCGAGGGCAGTATCACACACTCAGCTTCTTCAAATGGCCGTTATCTTTGCAGGGCTTATTGCAGCCGCTTGCACGGTTGTTTATCTGCTTCCAAAAAATGTAGGTATTGTCGATGCCTTGCACATCGCCGGGAAAATGGGAAAGCTGAATGCCATTGATACCCGTTTCGACCTCAACAACCGGTACAATATCTGGTCAGGGATTATCGGAGGTTTTTTTCTTCAGCTATCTTATTTCGGAACCGATCAATCACAGGTGGGCAGGTACCTGACAGGAAAATCAATCGCACAGAGCCGGCTGGGCCTTGTCATGAACGGACTGATCAAGATACCGATGCAGTTCCTGATCCTGTTGATAGGGATTTTAGTATTCAGTTTTTATCAATACCATCAGGCCCCACTCTTTTTCAATAAGCTGGAAGTGCAGCGCATCGAAAACAGTCCGTATAAGGACTCCTACCGACAGCTCGAAACTGAATACCAAAGCATCCACCTGCGAAAAGAAAAAAGAATAGAACAGCTTGTCGAGGCCGAGCACAACGGTAACAGTCCGGCTATTGATTCGGCGCGCATTTACCTTCGTGAAGACAATGCCGCCACGGATACTATCCGGAAAAAAGCAGGACTGCTGATGAAAAAAAACAACAGCAAGTCAGATACGAATGATACCAACTTCATATTCCTTCGTTTTGTAACCGAAAATCTTCCACGAGGCCTTGTGGGCTTGTTGATTGCCATTATTTTTCTGGCTTCGATGGGATCAACCTCCAGTGGCCTTAACTCACTGGCTTCAACAACTGTAATCGACTTTTACAGGCGTTTTCAAAGGAAGGATGCTGCACCCGGTGTTTATCTTTCCGCTTCCCGCTGGTCAACGGTAGGATGGGGCATTTTCTGCATGTGCGTTGCTTTTTTTGCCCATAAGCTAGGCAACCTGATTGAGGCTGTAAATATTCTCGGCTCTTTATTTTACGGAACTATCCTGGGGATTTTTCTGGTTGCCTTTTATATGAAGAAAATCAACGGAACAGCCGTTTTCTACGCGGCACTCATCACTGAAGCATTCATCGTTGTAGCCTCATGGTATAACCTCGCAGCCTTTCTATGGCTTAACGTAATAGGCTGTCTTTTGCTGATGGTTCTCGCCTGGCTGCTCCAGCAGCTTTTGCCTTCAGGCGATCGGAGATCTGACACAAAGCCGGCTCGGGCTTCCCCCTACTTCAACAATTGAAAGGATCAAAAATAAAAAAGGGCGCCGGTAAGACGCCCTTGGGGGATACAGCCATTCTCTTCTTATTTCATTTTCTTGGCGTCAGCAATGATTTTTTCATTCATCCTTACATAATCATCGTTCTTTGCTTCTTTCGCAAGAGCCATGCTCTGCTCCGCTGTTGCCGCAGCGCCCTTGTAATCTTTAAGCTTCATCTGAATTTTTGCTTTCAGGTGAACCACATAAAACGCTTTGTTCTGGTCGATTGCCTTATTGGCCCATTCGAGGGCTTTGTTCATATCCTTGTCATTCTCATAGTAATAAGTCGCGGCCTGAAAATAAGGACGCTTATCATCGGGAGACAATGCAGTTTCAATATTTTTCATCACTTTGGTATCCACATCGGTTGTAACAGCAATATCAACCTGTGTTTTGTCCCACTGCAATTGAATATTTGCCTTTGATGCCGTCACATCTGCCATGTTTATTGTAAATGTTTCCACTTTCCCGGCTATGCTCTGAGGTTTCACTTTAAAACGGAGGACTTCATTTTCGGATTTGTAATCAGCAACATTTCCTCCAAGAGTCAGATCCTTATACAGCATGATGTCCCAGCTGTCTTTGTTCGGAATGGTGTAAAGTCCGTAAGTGCCAGCCGCTACTGCATTTCCCTCAAGTTTAACGTCATCCGAGAAAGTAACTTTTGTCGTTGCGTTGGCTCCTGTGCGCCATATTTTTCCAAAAGGGACAACATCACCGAATATGGTACGCCCCTTCACTCCCGGACGGGAATATTCAATGGTTACCTCACCTAACCCGAAGTTTTGCTTAAGAGTTGATGTGGGGCTTGGTGCAGGAATTTTAAGTGCCTGAGCAGAAGCGGTTGTTGCAATCATGGAGAGCAGCGCCATTCCGGTAACTGCCATGCGTATTATTTTTTTCATACTTGTTTTTTTATTTGAGTGCAAAGCTACATTATTTCATGACACGTTTTTGAAGGATCTTAACAGGGAAATAAACCAAACTCAGACTGTTTCAATTTGTATTTTTCCGGCAAGCACTTTGTGCACCGGGCAGAGGTTTGCAATCTGGATCATCCGGGTGTGCTGTTCTTCTGTGAGTGCCTTCTCAAATCTGATTTCCCTCCGGATTAGGGTATCACCCTTGTCGGTGTTCATCACCAATTGCACAATTATTTCACCAACGTTCAGCTGTTTTCTCTGTGCATACATGCGGAGTGTTGTGACAGTACATGCTCCCAGTGCGGAGAGCAGCATCTGAAAAGGGCTTGCTCCTGTGTCGCCACCTCCATTTTCCACAGGTTCATCTCCTGTCAGGATGTGGGCTCCAGCCTGAATCGACACCTGGTAATCGGTCAATCCGATCGATGCCCTCACTTTTGTTTCACTTTCCATCATCCTGATTTATTTGTTTTCCGCAGGCGTTTCATCCCCGAGCGACAAAGCACCGGAGGGACAGCGGTGTACCTGTTCCTGTATTGCTTCAAGAGAAGCACCATCCATTTTTATCCATTTCTTTTCCTGGGGCCGAAACACCGAAGGCAGGCCTTTTACGCACACACCTGAGTGAATGCATTTATGCGGCTGCCAGACGACAGTTACATTGTCTTTTACATATTTTATCACAGGCTTTCTGTCTGCTTCCATGATTATGTCTTTTAATTGGTTGGTGTGCCAGGGTTTAATTTTTTCA
>DASYGQ010000244.1:0-3533 GCA_035999585.1 Bacteroidia bacterium
GTTACTCCAGAAAAACAAAAAACCTGACACCTTCAACAGGCTTGACTTCATCACAAACAATTATATACCCCTCAGTCAGCTGATGGATGAATACATTGCCGAGATGAAATTGACCTATAACTCTTATAATCCTTACGTAAATCTGGAAGCCGAATCGATTTTTGACATCCGATCCTTTCGCTATTTTTATAGCAATAGAGATGAAAAGACCCAATCCTTCCGCATTGTCCTGGGGAAATACTTATTCTTCGATCCCTTGTTATCGGGTAATTACAAGCGTGCCTGTGCTTCGTGTCATAAACCCGAAAAGAGTTTTACCGACGGACTTGAGAAAAGCCAGGCTTTCGAATCCGGCCAGGTCATTGCCAGGAACTCCCCTACCCTCCTGAATGTATGCATGCAGACCTCTTTCTTTGATGACTCCAGAGAAGCCTCTCTGGAAGGACAGATTGCAGCCGTAGTCAATAACAGCAAAGAACTGCACAATTCCTTCGAAGAGATAATCTTAAGACTTGAGCAAAGCGATGAGTATAAAAAGCTTTTTACCCTGGCTTTCCCTGGTGAATCTATCTCCGCCAGGCTTATTGAAGAAGCACTTGCAGACTATGAACGCACTCTTGAAAGTTTTAACTCGGATTTCGACAAATACATGAAAGGCGATTACAGGAAATTGACCCTGTCCCAGAAAAACGGGTTCAACCTATTCATGGGTAAAGCCAAATGCGGAAGTTGTCATTTCCCGCCGCTTTTTAATGGAATGCTGCCTCCATTCTATAATAAATCAGAGTTTGAAATCATCGGGGTTTTGAAAACAAACGATTTTGAACATCCAATTCTTGACACGGATGAAGGTGCAGGCTTTGTGAAAAAGGCGGAGCACTTAAAATTCGGCTTTAAAGTCCCCGGATTGCGCAATGTGGCATTAACCGGCCCGTATATGCACAATGGCTCCATGAAAACGCTTTCAGAGGTTCTGGCATTTTACAACAAAGGCGGAGGCGCCGGATTTAAACTTGATCTTTTCAACCAGACTTTGTCCCGTGATTCACTTGGTCTGAGCAAGCAGCAAATGACGGATATCATTCATTTCATCGAATCCCTGACGGATACGACAGGATTCGCATACACACCACCAGTACTGCCCTTATTAAAGGGGCATCCGCGAGTTTCAGGAGGGGAATACTAATCCGGCATTGGATTTAAAACAAGGGGTTGCTCATCCGCGGAGGCATGGAAGAATCACATTTCTAGGCTTTTCCCTGCAATCCGGCCTAATCGGCCAAAACGGCCAAGGCACAGATCTTTCTATAGCAGGCATTCATTCCTCGCCGGTGCCGAAAATCTTTCGTAGCTTTGCTTTCAGCCTGAAACAATGATGTTTATGAAGTCCGTGAAACGGCTACTTTGTTTGCTAAGTTCCTTTGCCGGATTACTGTTCCACAGCCCCGTATTTTCACAGAACGAAAAAGTCGGGGTTGTCCTGAGTGGTGGTGGCGCTGCCGGTATGGCACATATCGGAGTGCTCAAAGCCCTCGAAGAAAATCACATACCGATCGACTATATCACAGGCACCTCGGCCGGTGCTATGATCGGCTGCATGTATGCGATGGGGTATTCACCCGCAAGAATCGAAAAGCTGATCAAATCCAAGGAATTTCTGAACTGGACCTATGGCAATCTGGATCAGAACTATATCTTTTATTTCAAAAAAAGGGATGACAATGCTTCCTGGGCAGCTTTTAAACTATCTCTGGATTCAACATTCACCTCCAATCTTCCGACCAATATCATTTCATCAATCCCCATCGATTTTGCCCTGATGGAGCTTACTGCTAAAGCCGGAGCGGCAGCCCATAACAATTTCGATAGCCTGATGATACCTTTCCGCTGTCTGGCATCAGATGTAGAATCCAAGAAATCGGTAGTTTTTAAAAAAGGAGACCTCGGCCAGGCTGTCAGAGCGTCCATGTCGTATCCTTTCTATCTCCATCCTATAACGGTGGATGGCAAAATCATGTTCGACGGCGGACTTTACAACAATTTCCCTACAGATGTGATGTATCATGATTTTTATCCCGATTTCATCATCGGTAGCAATGTGGCTGGCAAATGGCATGCTCCGGATGAGGACAACCTGATTTCCCAGTTGAGAGTCATGCTCATGAGTGAAACCAATTTCTCTTCTCCCTGCGAAAACGGTATCATCATTGAGCCGGGTGCCAGTGATGTGGGACTGTTCGATTTTGAACGTTCGCAACCCACTATTGACAGCGGCTACGTGGCTACCCAACGGGCCATGGCAAGGATCAAAGCTTCAGTGGCAAGGCGAACAACAGCAGATGAGCTTGCAGCAAAGCGTGCGGCTTTTTCAGGAAAAGAAAAGGACATTATATTTGACAATATTTCCATTGAAGGAGTGAATAGCAATCAGGCTTATTTCATCCGAAAAAATATACGTAGCAGCAATAAACAGGTGACACTCGATAAGTTGAAACGTTCCTATTTCCGTCTAGCCCAGGACGCAAAGATTAAGAGTATTTATCCCATTGCACGATATAATGAATCTTCCGGTTTTTATGATCTTTTTTTAAAAGTAAAGAAGGAGAAATACCTGAGCGCCGAATTCGGGGGTAACTTCTCCAACAGGCCAATCAATGAAGCGTTTATTGGGCTGCAATACAATTACCTCGGCCGCGTTGGAGTGAGCGTGCAAGGTGATGGCTATTATGGTAAGCTCTATAGCTCCGCTCAGGCCAAAGCCCGCATCGATTTTCCTTTATCAGTGCCCGTTTACCTGGAGCCCAATCTCGTTTACAATCGGTTCGACTTCTTCAAGAGCAGCAACGCCTTCTTTGAAGATAACAAGCCTCCTTACCTGATCTCCAACGATCAGTATGCTGAACTGAACCTGGGAATCCCTATCCAGAATCAAGGCAAGCTTCAACTGGGAGGCGGTATTGCCGAAGTGAAGGATGAATACTACCAGACAACTTCATTCACCCAACGCGATACGTCAGACAAGACTTATTTCAATTATTACACCACTCATTTGTCCTATGAGCGAAACACACTGAACAAAAAACAATATGCCAATGCCGGCAGTTCATTGCTGTTGAGCGGCAGGTACAATCTCGGGGAGGAGACCTACGAGAAAGGATCTACTGCGGCCAGCCTTGAAAACATACCTTATCTGAAGAAGTACCACGAATTTTTTGTGCTTAAAGGCACGCTTGACAAATACTTTCGTTTCGGGAAACATTTCTCGCTGGGCATTTTTGCAGAAGGTGTCTTCTCAAGCCAATCGATGTACAATAATTACACCGCCACTGTTCTTTCAGCACCCGTTTTCCAGCCTACACCGGAAAGTCAGACACTTTTCCTGGAGGAGTTCAGGGCTCACAAGTACAGCGCTTTTGGAGCCAAGGCGGTTATTACACTGGCCAAGAATTTTGACATGCGTCTGGAAGGTTATGTCTTCCTTCCCTATCAGTCCATCACCCGTGGGGTAAACCAGCAGGCACAATATGGCGCTG
>DASYGQ010000082.1:0-5441 GCA_035999585.1 Bacteroidia bacterium
TGATGTGAATATCATTCTGTGAAGTGACATTCGCCACCAGCGCCTTGAATATCTGAGAAGGCGATGATGTCATAAAGGGATTGGAGCCCGGGCTCAGGATGGTGATGGCCGGCCGCGGCACCTGTGGAATGGAATAAACGATCTGCACGTTTTTGCTGTCCGTACCCGAAGCATTGGTGGCAGCAATATATACCGAATTGCTTCCGGGGTTCAGCAGCACATTGAATTCCACATTGTGCGTGCTGAGTGAATAAACAAAATTCGTAAAGTTCATCCCGTTCACATGCACGGTGATCTCATTCTTGCCGGTGATATTATCCACCCTGGCAAGCACAATGGCGCTGGAGTTGGTGGTCACGAGCGGACTGATGTTCGGGTTGAGGATATTGACCGCAGGCGGTGGAACTACTGCTGCCGGAACCGTGTATACGATCTCCAGGTTCTTGCTGTCGGATCCCGCCTGGTTGAAGGCACGGATATACACATAATTAACGCCCTGGTTGACGGGTGCGGTAAGCTGCATCTGGTGAGTGGCGGGCTCAAACGTGAAGTTCTGGCTCGCTGTTCCGTTGATCGTCAGCTGGATCTGGTTGTTTGAAAACACATTGTCGATCGTGGCATAAACCGTTACCGATGCCGTGTTCACATAAAAAGGATTGCTCATGGAACTGGAAAGTGTAACCACCGGTTTCAGAACAGGAGGGCCGGAAGGTGGCGGAGGATTGTAAAATACCGTCAGGCTTTTGCTGTCGGCTCCCGATGTGTTCGTTGCACGGATATAAATGTAATTGCCGCCATCGCTCAGGGGAGCATCAAAAGCCAGGATTTTCGTGGATGGATCGAACAGGAAATTCCCGGTCGTGATGCCGTTGATTTTCACATGCAGTTCGTTCGGATAATCCACACCGGTGACATACGCTGTTACATGTATGCTGGAAACACTGCTGTTCACAGGACTTCCGGCAGGTGAGGTGATGGTCACAACCGGAGCAGGTGCCGGAATATTAACCGGAGGAGGTGTGTAACTGAAATACTGGGAGACATAGGAATTGCCGTATGCATTGTTTGCCGAAATCGTCAGTACGTTGTTTCCGGGCAGCAGGGTAAAATCGGAATTCAGCATTCCGTTGGCAGGATTGAAATG
This sequence comes from Bacteroidia bacterium, assembly GCA_035999585.1. Lineage (GTDB taxonomy): Bacteria > Bacteroidota > Bacteroidia > Palsa-965 > Palsa-965 > Palsa-965. The sequence continues at coordinate 1,145 of DASYGQ010000082.1, forward strand.
CCAGGTGTTGATGCTTACTCCATTCAGCGTAAGGCTGACCTCATTGGAATAGGATACGTAATCAATGTGTGCTGTCATCTGCACTCCCGCATGTGTGGAGTTGGATGGATTTACAGAGGGATAAGTAATGACAATGGCTGGCTTCACGCCTGCAGGGGGACCGGGAGGCGGAGGGGGTGGTGTGTAATCGGTATGCACCGTATGATCGCCGGTATAGCCGGTCGTTGTGGTTGTAGTTGTTCCACCACCGGTTCCGGAACTGTGGTTACCGCCACCAAAACCAAATTTGATGAAAAAGCCTCCGTAATTATAACGGTCGTTGAGTGCTTTGGGTGTATTGTCGTTGTTCCACATCACTCCGTCAATCGGTACATTGAGAGCAAAGGTGGTTTTGAATTCGGCACCGATCTGAAACACATTCTTAAACTGATAACCGAGACCAATCCCGAGCGAAGGCATGAAGTGCCAGCTGGGTTTGGCGCTGCCGTCGGCGGCCGTCTCATAGGTATTGTCCTGTATGGCGCTCAGGCCGCTGGAGATCTGCGTGGCAGTGGCTTTGCCGGTAGGGTCCACGCGACTGAAATTATAGAGCGAATCGTTGGCTCCGCGCATGTTCATCATCGTCACGGTTTGCACCAGGCCTGCACCCCCGAAGATATAGGCAAGCGGACCGGATCCGGTGCGTTTGTGAATGAGATTAGGACCAAAGAGCACTTCGAGGCTGAGCTCGTTCAGCGTCATTTTGTAATTATTATAAACGTAGCCCCCGTTTTTGGCATAGTTCATACTTGTATCTGCGGTTCCGTTGAGGGCCACATTGTTTTTGATTCCGTAGTTGCGGCTAAAATCCTGGCCATAGGTATTGGCGGAAAGATAACGGAAGCGCCAGCCGATGAATACTTTGCTCGGGGTATAAGTCAGATAGTTCTTACCCAGGGTAAGCCCCCCTCCTACTCCCATCTGGCCGACAGGTACATTGGATGTTTGCCAGGCCGGACCGATGTTGAGTCCGAACCAAACCGGGTTCCGGAAATGACTGGGGTTCGACACATTGTCGCCATCTGCTCCACCCTGCGCCAGCAGGCCGGTGGAAGTCAGAAAGCTCAAAAACAAAATGCTGATTAGCGTAGCTGTTTTTCTCATAGAGGGGGATTTTAATAGCAGGATTTACAGGAACCGTGCCGAAATGAAACGAGCGTATTTAAGTATTTGATATATAATGGTTTTGGATATCGAGTTGGATTCAAATATATCAAAAAAACCAGAAAATGAAAGATTTTAATTCATCCGGCAGGAGAACAATTTCACCAATTACAGAAAAGGTTATTGGATCACAAAATGGCATCTAACCGCAATAGCCATTGGGAGTACGAATGAGTCGGGAGGGAAGGCTCCGTACTCACGCCAACTTTACCCGCTTGAACAATTTCTTCTACTTAAAATCTATCTGTTAACGCTTAGTGCAAAAGAATATTCAAACTGAACTCAGCTCCTGTAAAAGTCAATTTGTTCGCTCTCTCTTTTCATTTGAATGAAATTTAGAATCAGAGTGAATGTGTCTGTCTGTGCTTCATGTGCTTGATTATTATAAGAAAAAGATTCCATTTGTGTCGGTGGATGAAAGAGCCAGTGCCGGTGAATGACTTAGAATTCCGTCTCGTTTTAATTCCTGAATACTCAGTCGGCTATTTTTGCGAGGAATGATTAAATTCGGTTATATTTATAGAAAGAATGAGAAATAATTTAAAATATAGTTTTGCTTTTCTGTTTTTCTTAATCTCTGCCCCATCCTTTTCCCAGACCTGGAAATGGGAAAAAAAGGCAGGAGGCAAGGGGAATGATTATGGAGATGGGCTTGCTTTGGACAAAAAAAGCAACGTTTACATAACGGGACTGTTTGTTGACACAATCAGCATTGGAACGACAACATTGACCAGTGCGGGCGGGGAAGATATCTTTATTGCGAAATATGATTCCAGCGGAAATTTTCTGTGGGCAAAAAGAGCTGGGGGGACCGCTGACGATTACGGGAATGCTTTGTGTGTGGATGATTCTTTCAACGTATACGTCGTAGGTGCCGTTGGGGGAAACGCTGCATTTGATTCCGATTCATTAACGGGGCTTGGAGGATACGATGGTTATCTGGCAAAATACGATTCTACTGGAAAGTGTTTATGGGTAAGACATATTGGAGGAGCCGGATCAGATGGGCTTGCACCCGTCGCAATCGACAAAAACGGGGACGTTATAATTGGTGGCACTTTTACCGGGACAGCCCTGTTCGATACAATAAAAGCAACAGGTAAAGGCCAGTACGACGCATTTATTGCAAAATATACTCCGAACGGACGTATTAAATGGCTTAGAGTTGGAGGCGGCGCAGGTCAGGATTATGTTTTTGGGCTTACCATTGACCCGGCTAATAATATTTTGTGCGATGGCATATTTATGGGAACAGCAAACTTTGGCCCTTTTACCATCACCGGAGCTGGCTTTAATCAAAATACCTTTATAATTAAGTATGCTTCCAATGGAAATATAACCTGGATCAGACAGGCCGGAGGCAATGGTTTAACTGCCGGAATGAATATTGCCTCCGATTTGATGGGCAATTGTTATGTGGCAGGATATTTTAACAACAGCACCACATTTGATACAACAACCCTGATAAGTGCTGGTAAAGAAGATGCCTTTATCGCCAAATACGACGACCGTGGAAACCGGAAGTGGGTAAAACGCATGGGGGGAACAGGATACGATTATTCCTTTGCAATAGCCACCGATCTGCTGGCAAACAGTTATATAACTGGCTATATCGATAAATATCTTTACGTTTCAAAATACGATAGCTCCGGAAATGGTTTGTGGTTAAAGAAAGGAGGCGGTTCAGGGCAATTGAATAGCGGCTACGCCCTTGCGGTGGATGTACGCGATTATCTTTATCTCACAGGTCTTTTCTCAAGTGTCATTCCGTTTGATACCGATACACTGAAAACAAGCGGAGGCTGGGATATCTTTGTCGCTAAAGAATATGTCTCGGTTTACCCCGAAATGATAAGTGAGCCTTCACTCATAGAACACATGACTGTTTTTCCCAATCCAACTACGGGGCAATTATTTATACACCTGCAACAGGGAATGCTCAAAAAAGCAAACATATATAACCCTCAGGGAAAACTTGTAAGATCTCTTGGTGATTGGAAGGGTCAGGGTGATGCCGTAATTGACCTTTCAGAAGAAAAGGAAGGAATATACCTGCTTGAAGTCGAAACAATCGATGGGAAAATCATTAAAAAAATCGTCAGGTATTGACACCAGCCAGTTGTTCCCTAATTACGAAGAACCATCCTGATCCACTCAACCGGTAAATCATTGAAGATCACAAAATCGTACCGTGCAACAATAGCAGCGCCACCGTGAAGTAGATCACCAGTCCGGTTACATCCACCAACGTGGCCACAAATGGCGCCGATGAAACAGCAGGGTCCGCTCCGCATTTCTTCAGGATAAGCGGAAGCATGGAACCCGACAGCGTTCCCCAAAGCACCACGCCGATCAGGGAAAAGCCCACCACAAAAGCCACCAGGAGCCAGTGTGGACCATACATGCTGGTGAACTGACTCCACACGGCCACTCTAATAAAACCGATGATACCAAGCAGGGTTCCGAGAAACAAACCCGATGATATTTCGCGTCTCATCACCTGCCACCAGTCCCGCAGTGTCACTTCACCCAATGCCATGGCGCGTATGATGAGTGTGGAGGCCTGTGATCCCGAGTTTCCGCCGCTGGAGATAATCAGGGGAACAAAAAGGGCCAGCACAACGGCTTTTGCAATTTCATCTTCGAAATAACCCATGGCTGTTGCGGTCAGCATTTCTCCCAGAAAGAGAATGACCAGCCAGCCTGAGCGTTTCTTCATCAGCTTCAGGAAGGGTATTTGCATGTACGGTTCGTCGAGCACTTCCACGGCACCGATTTTCTGCATGTCTTCTGTTTCTTCTCTCTGTGCGAGTCGCAGCACGTCATCGATCGTTACGATACCGAGCAGAATATTACTCGAATCAATGACCGGCAATGCCACCCGGTTGTTTTTCCGGAAAATCTCGATGGCTTTTTCTTCATCGTCGGTGACATTCAGAAAAGTAAAACGGCCATCCATAATATCGCTTACTTTTTTATCCGGATCCACAAAAAGGAATTCCCGCAGGCGTACGTCATCAATCAGCACACCATGGTCATCCACCACATACACTACGTTGATTGTTTCCTTGTCTTTGCCATGCACCCGCAGGTA
>DASYGQ010000101.1:0-11952 GCA_035999585.1 Bacteroidia bacterium
CGTATTTTTGCCTGCTATGGCAGGAAACAGTTTTGGTGATATTTTCAGGCTTCATACGTTCGGCGAATCCCACGGCCCTGCCCTGGGTGGTATCATCGATGGATGCCCTGCCGGACTGTCCATTGATCTGGATTTTATACAGTCTGAACTCGATCGACGCCGTCCCGGACAATCACGTATTGTGACCCAGCGTAAAGAGGGCGATAAAGTGGAATTCCTTTCAGGGATATTCGAAGGCAGAGCCACCGGTGCTCCCATTGGTTTTATCATACGCAATGAAAACCAAAAGTCGGCCGATTACGAGCATATTCGCGATGTGTACCGGCCATCCCATGCCGATTTTACTTACGATGCCAAATACCGTTCCCGCGATTACCGCGGTGGCGGACGATCCTCTGCACGTGAAACCATTGCACGTGTTGTCGGAGGTGCTCTCGCCAAACTCTTTCTGATTGAATCGGGAATCCGGATCACTGCTTATACCTCCCAGGTGGGAGATATTCGGTTGCTGAAGAATTATAAAGAACTCGATCATACACTTACAGAAACAAATGATGTTCGCTGTCCCGATCCTTTACTTGCCGAAACCATGATCCATAAGATTGAACAGGTTCGGAAGGAAGGGGATACGATCGGCGGTGTCATCTCCTGTTTTGTGAGCGGCGTGCCTGCCGGCTTGGGTGAGCCGGTGTTCGATAAATTGCATGCCGATCTCGGCAAGGCCATGCTTAGTATCAATGCCGTAAAAGGCTTCGAATACGGAAGCGGCTTTGAAGGGGTAACGCTGAAAGGATCGGAACACAACGATGCTTTTGTCAAAAAAGAAGGAAGGATTGGCACGCGGGATAACCGGTCAGGCGGTATTCAGGGTGGCATCAGCAACGGAGAAGATATTTTTTTCAGAGTGGCCTTCAAGCCAGTAGCCACTCTCATGCAAAAGCAAACCACGCTCAATTCAAAAGGAAAACAGGTGGAGATGACCGGCAAAGGCCGTCATGACCCCTGCGTATTGCCCCGTGCCGTGCCCATTGTGGAAGCAATGGCTGCGCTGGTGATGGCCGACCATTTGCTTCGTCAGAGGCACACATCCATGTAAATACCATTACGCTTATATTTTAACAGAATCAAATTAACCCAGCCCCAGCTTTCATTATGAACACAACAACCCAACCCAAAAGTCTCCTCCGCCGAATTCTTAAATGGACTGGCATCACTCTTCTTGCACTGATCATTATCGCGATCGCAGTGCCTTTCCTTTTCAAAGGAAAAATCATTGCCAAAGCCGAAGAGGAAATGAACAAAAACATGAATGCCGTGGTTAAGCTGGGCGATGTGGACCTGTCTTTGCTCAGCAGCTTTCCCGACTTCCGCCTTTCCATGAAAAATTTCTACATCGCCAACATTGATTCCTTTGCAGGCGATACCCTCATCAGTGCCAGGGAGCTGAAGCTGGATCTTAATTTAATGAGCGTTATCAAAGGTGAGAAGTACGAGATCAATGCCATTGTGCTTGATCAACCGCGTATTATGGCCAAAGTGCTGAAAAGCGGCAAAGCCAGCTGGGACATTACCAAACCTTCAGCCCCTTCATCGCCTGATCAGAAACCAAGCTCTCCCTCCTCATTCAAGATGGGATTGAAGGATTTTGAGATCCGTCACGGAAACATAGTATATGACGATGCGTCGCTTAATACCAAAGCTGTCATGAAAGACATGAATTTTAAGCTCAGCGGTGACTTTACAAGTGATGTGTTCGATATTAAGACTATGACCGACATGCAGGAATTCAGTGTGTCTTATGGCGGTGTGACTTACCTGAATAAGGTAAATACCAAAATCAAAGCCGATCTGAATGCCGACATGCCGAAGTTCAAGTTTACTTTCAAGGATAATGAGTTTACGCTTAACGAACTTGTACTCGGCCTGGATGGTTATTGGGCAATGCCAAAAGACGATATGGACATGGATCTGAAATTCAGCGCTAAGAAAACCGATTTCAGGAATATCCTGTCGCTTATCCCCGGCGCTTACTCGAAAGACTTTGCGAATGTGAAGACCAGCGGAAAACTGTCGCTTGATGGTCATGCCAAAGGTGTGTATGGAAAGAAATCAATGCCGGCTTTCGGACTCAACCTGCTGGTCGACAATGCCACCTTCCAATACCCATCTCTGCCCAAATCAGCCACCGATATTTTTGTAGACCTAAAAATCGATAACAAAGACGGAGTGACCGATCATACGCGGATCTTGTTGAACAAATTCCACATCAATCTGGGTGGTAATACCGTCGATGCCCACGCCCTGATTACCAGCCCGGTCTCCGATGCCGACATCAACGGATCTCTTTTGGCGCAGTTGAACCTTGGCACACTTCACGATGTGATTCCGCTGGCTAAGACCGACGAGCTTAACGGACGCATCACTGCGGATATCAAAGCCGAAGGGAGAATGTCTTATGTGGAGAAGAAGGAGTATGACAAGTTCAAAGCTTCCGGGAAATTCATTGTGCTGGATATGCTTTACAAAACCAAAGGCATGCCCGATGTAAACCTGAAGACCATGTATCTCGACTTTACACCGCGTTTTGTGGAGCTGACCAAATTTGAAGCGAACATCGGAAAAAGCGATATTGAAGCAGATGGAAAAATCGAAAATTTCCTTCAATATGTCTTCAAAAATGAACTGCTGAAGGGTACATTCAACATGCGCTCCGGGATGATGAATCTGGATGAATTCATGAGTGCAGATACCAGCAAAGCGGCTAAGCCTGCTGCAGCTCCTGCATCCACAGCTTCGGTGATTCCTGTTCCTGCCAACATCGACTTCACTTTGAACGCCTCCATCCGCAAAATGCTGTATGATAAAATGGAGATGAACGATGTGGCCGGTAACGTTCGCGTGGCTGATCATACCATTGACCTCACAGAACTAAAAATGAATATGCTCGACGGCAGTATGAAGATCAGCGGAAGTTACAATACACGCGACCTCAAAAAGCCACATGTCGATTTCAAGACCATAGCCATTCAGGGTTTCGATATTCCGAAGACATTCAAGACATTCAATACCGTCCAGAAGATTGCGCCGGTGGCTGAACATGCAACAGGTAAATTCTCCACAACATTGTCGTTTATAGCTGATCTCGATCAGACGATGTCACCTGTAATGAACACACTTACAGGCAATGGAAATCTGAAGACCGATCACGTTGTTGTAAGCGATTTTGGTCCGCTTTCCAAACTTGGCGAAGCATTGAAGATGGATCAGTTTAAAAATCTGGATGTAAGCAATCTGGATGTTTCTTATGAATTCAAGAACGGCCGGCTTTGGGTGAAACCGTTCGACCTGAATTCAAACGGTATCACCAGTAAGGTGGAAGGATCCACCGGTTTTGATCAGACCATCGACTACAAAATGAAAATGATCATACCAACTGCTAAGATGCCTTCACAAGCAAAAGATGCCATCAATGGAGCTTTTGCAAAAGTCAACAGTCAGGTAGGAACCAATATCAGCATGGGTGATAAAGCAAAGGTAAGTGCCCTGATCGGGGGAACCGTTACAAAGCCTACCATCAAAATTGTTCCTACCGGTATGGAAGGCAGTGTGAAAGACAATGTAAAGGATGAAGTGAAAGCGGTGGTGACGCAAGGAATCGATAAGGGTAAGGCCGAAGCAAAAGCGCAGTCGGATAAGATCCTGGCCGATGCTCAAGTGGAAGCTCAACGCCTTCGGGATGAAGCAGCAAAAGCCAGTGCCCAGTTCAAAGCCGAAGGTTATAAATCCGCCGATGATCTGGTGGCTCAGGCATCCAATCCGATTGAAAAAGCGATTGCCAAAAAAGCAGGTGAAAAAGCAAAGAAAGAGATAGATATTAAAGCTCAGACCATTCTCGACGACGGCAATAAAGCTGCTCAGAAAATACTGGATGAGGCGAAGAAGAAGTCGGATGATCTGCTGAAATAAACATGAGTTGGATCGGCCGCTGATTTTCATGATCTGTTATGATCAGGTTTTATCATAATAATCATGAAGATCAGCGGTCAATCAAGCTATACTGAACATAGTTTAAAACTGTATCCCATGTCAGGCCTTGTAAAACACATTTTATGGGTGATGGCCTTTACCGGTTTTTCTGTTTTGTCACAAGCACAGGACGAGAAGGAGAAAGACAAATGCCATCACGCAGATGATAAAAAAGCAATCGCGCTATATGAGAAAGGTTGCGATACAAAGAAATACAAACGTGAAGAACGCATCGCCTTCTTTACCCAGGCACTTGAAATAGATCCCGAATACACCGATGTGTATTATAAGCTGGGTCAGATGCAGGTGACCATCGCCAATCTTCATCAGGAATCCTATAAGGCTGCTGTACCTCATTTTAAGAAGCTGATTGAATTATGCCCCACTTATCATTCGGATCCTTTTTATTATGTCGGATATACTCTTTATGAGGAAGAGAAGTACGATGAAGCCGTTAAATACCTTCAGAAATACCTCGATTTCAAAGACGACGATCCCAAAAAATACAACAAGGATTTCGAATTCTTCCAGAGCAATGCATCTCAGATGATTCGTTTTGCAAAAGTGTATGATGAATTGAAGAAAAATATTGTTCCCTTCGATCCTAAGCCTGTGCCTGGAATTTGCACCGAAAGGGATGAATACCTCGGTCTTATTTCGCCCGACAATGAGCAGATGTATTTTACGCGCAGAGGCTTTCAGAGCTCTTTTGGACAGGCCTATCAGACGGACAGACAAGTGGAGACCTTTATGTATGCCCGGCGTGACAAGACAGGCACATTCAATGCCGGCGAGAAAATGCCTTCGCCTTTCAACACCTATGAGAATCAGGGCGGGGCGACCGTTTCGATCGATAACAAGCACATGTATTTCACCATCGGAAAAGATGAAGGAGGCGATAAGCCCAATTTTGATATTTACTATTGTGACAAGGAAAACGGGCGATGGGGAGATATCAAGAATTGCGGGCTGCCGCTCAACGATGCTTCTGCCTGGGATTCCCAGCCCTCTATTTCTGCAGATGGAAAAACACTTTATTTCGCGAGCGACAGGGCAGGGGGATATGGCGGTTCGGATATCTGGTGTTCACACCGCAAAGCCAACGGAACCTGGGATACTCCGATTAATCTGGGCCCTAAGATCAATACCAAAGGTGAGGAAAAAACACCTTTTATCCATTCCGACAGCGAAACACTTTATTTCTCATCCGATGGTTTGCCTGGTGTAGGAGGGCAAGACATCTTTTATGTGCGCAAAGATGACAAAGGACAATGGGAAGACCCTAAGAATATTGGAATACCAATTAATACTTCCGGTGATGATGTCGGATTCTTTGTTAGTACCGATGGTCATTATGGCTATTTCGCCAGCAACCAGCGACAGAAAAACCCGGGAATGGGTGGGTATGATATCTATACATTTGAGCTTTATGAAAAAGCCAGGCCTCAAAGGGTTGCCTTTGTGCGAGGCGAGCTAAAGAATGAGAACGGAGCCCCTCCAGGTGCCTTCAAGATGGAAATCAAATCAGCCAATTCCAAAACAAAGACCGAAGTGGTGGTTGATACAATTACAGGACAGTATTCTGCGGTTGTGAATATGAAGAAGAAAGAAGATTTTATCATCACGGTTAAAAAAAGCGGTGCGGCTTTCAGTTCACAATTGGTATCGGCCGACAGTGTCAGCTCCAAACCCAAAGACCTGAACCTGGAGGTATACACTGCCACAACAGGCATCGGGTACAAAATCAATAATCTGTATTACCGTTCCAACTCCGCTGAGCTGGAAGGACGCTCCAAAATTGTGCTCGAGGAGTTTGCTTCCTACCTGAAAGAAAATCCTAAAATCAAGATTGAGATTCATGGGCACACCGACAATGTAGGTGATCCCAAAACAAACATGGGCCTCAGTACCGATCGTGCCCTTACGGTATACGAAACACTGGAAAATCTTGGTGTGCCTAAAGCACAGCTGGCTGCCTACAAAGGTTTCGGCTCAAGCCAGCCTGTTGCGGATAATGCCACAGAAGCTGGCCGCGGAAAGAACAGAAGAACGGAATTTTTTGTTCTGAGCCGCTAGGGTTCCGGTTTTAAGGGGGCCTCTGTAAACAAAAATGTTTGCAGAGGCCTTCTGCTTTTCTTGTTCTCAAGTTACCCTGATTTTCTGATGGTTTGGCGACTCAAATACATATATTGACGAAAACAATATTCTTGCAGGGTGATTGCCCGGTAATTTCGGTTTAATAAATGGAGAGGGGTTGGATGCCCATCCGCCCTGTTAAACTAAAACAAACCCAAACAAAGGAATCATGAAAAAATCAAATTGGATAAAATCAGCATTTGCTGCATCTTTGGTCATTGCTATCAGTGTTGCATCATGCAAGAAAAGTTCTACGCCGGAAACAAACCCCGCAACTGGAAATGAAGAAACCACAAGCTCGGCCGATAATGCCAATGCTGAACATACGCTTTCGGATATCACCGAAATAGTGGCTCAGGCATCTGACGGCAGTGCTTCGTTGTCAGCCTACCGCACAACTGCCGGTTATCAGGGAACTCTTGCATCGGGTTGTGCCACCGTAACCAGCGATACTGCCAATAAAATGATTACGATTACCTTCAACGGCAGCTCCCCTTGTATGGACGGCCGTACCCGAAGCGGAAGCATCATGGTAAACTATTTTGCTTCCACCAACGGAGCTATACATTACCGCGATCCGGGTTTTGCCTGTACCGTGACTTCAAGCAATTATGTGGTTGACGGCAATCAGGTAACCATCATCAATAAAACCATCAGCAATACAACGAGTATTGGTTTCAATCCTCAGACCACTTCACTGAGCTGGAATGTGAATGCTCACATCCGCATTGTGAAGGCAAATAACGGAGGCACCATCGATTATTCCTGCACTCACGTGAAAAGCCTGATCAATACAGCCGATACATCCGTATATCACGGCGTGCTTCATGCCATTACCTGGACCAAGGCACGCATGGGTATCACAGGTACCTCTTCCGGCAGCACAACTGCCAATGTAGCCTACACAGCTACAATCAGCAGTATGCTCATTCGTGATTTCGGCGCCTGCTCTATCAACGGCCGTCACCCGATCATCATGGGAACTATCCGTTATACCCCTGCCGGTCATCCTGTACGCGTGATTGATTATGGAAACGGTGCTTGTGACAATATTGCCACCGTTACTGTGAATGGTGTTACCACAACCATCACATTGAACTAAAGCAAAACCCATCAAGGCGTTAAAAAAGCCCTTCCGCTATGCGAAAGGGCTTTTCTTATTGTCTATGGGCTTATGTTGTCAGACTTTGTTGCCACGTATCATGCGAAGCAAAAGCGCCACAACGGCAATCACGAGCAGGATGTGGATCATGGCCCCGGCCACGTGAAATGCGAAATAAGCCGAGGCCCAGAAAATAAGCAGGACAATGGCAAGGATGGTCAGGAGATTATTCATAGTCGATAGTTTAGGTTTACAATTGTTTCAATCAAAGATAAAGGGCGGCAAAGTGAAGCACCAGCTGAATTCGTTGAATCCGGCGGTTTTTAACGCTCAAGGGCTGGAAAAAGCTGTTCGAACAGTGATTATCATGAAAATCAGCGGCATGTGAGGCTTAATATCCAGTAAGTATGAGTTCCAAGCTCCAATCACAAGAGTAAAAAAGGTCAAAATAACAGGTCCCGCAGACGCATAATTTCTATCTTTGATCCTCTATTACGGTCTATGTCACAAGAAACCATTCTGATCCTTGATTTTGGTTCCCAATACACACAATTGATCGCCCGAAGAGTGAGGGAGCTCAATGTTTATTGTGAAATCCATCCCTATAACCACATTCCGCCTATCGACGCTTCCATTAAAGGTGTGATCCTGAGCGGGAGTCCTTTTTCGGTTCGTGACCCTGAATCGCCCAATCCTGACCTGTCTGCCTTCAAAGGAAAACTGCCTCTTCTGGGTGTATGCTACGGGGCACAGCTCCTGGCTCACATCTTCGGCGGCGAAGTACAAGCCTCTAAAATTCGGGAGTACGGCAGGGCACACCTATCCTCAGTAGATACTTCCAGCGCCCTTTTTCAAGGCATTCCGCTTCAGTCACAAGTTTGGATGAGCCATGCAGATACCATAGCTAAAATACCAGCCCATTATGAAATTACGGCAAGCACACCCGAAGTCAAGGTGGCCGGGTTTCAGGTAAAAGGCGAAAAAACATATGGTATCCAGTTTCATCCCGAAGTTTACCACAGCACAGATGGCATGAATATGCTAAAGAATTTTGTGGTGGGCATTTGTGGCTGCAAACAAGACTGGACTCCCGATTCTTTTGTGGAATCGACGGTATCGGCCCTGAAAGAAAAGCTGGGCAACGACAAAGTGGTGCTCGGTCTCAGCGGCGGGGTTGACTCCAGTGTGGCGGCTATGCTCCTGCACAAAGCCATTGGTAAGAACCTTTACTGCATTTTTGTTGATAACGGACTCCTTCGTAAAAACGAATTTGAGAGTGTGCTTGATTCTTACCTGCACATGGGTCTCAACGTAAAAGGCATCAATGCCAAGAACCGTTTCTATTCAGACCTCAAAGGAGTGAGCGATCCGGAGAAGAAACGGAAAATCATCGGCAATGCCTTTATCGAGGTATTTGATGAAGAATCGCATAAAATTCAGGACGTGAAATGGCTTGCGCAAGGGACTATTTATCCCGATGTCATCGAGTCCATCTCGGTGAAAGGCCCATCAGCTACCATCAAATCGCACCATAATGTGGGCGGACTTCCTGCCAAGATGAAACTGAAAGTGGTGGAGCCACTCAATACCTTATTTAAAGATGAAGTTCGGCGGGTGGGCAAAACACTCGGCCTGGCTGAACAGATATTGAACCGTCACCCGTTTCCGGGGCCTGGGCTTGCTATCCGTATACTTGGAGATATCACCGAAGAGAAAGTCCGTATCCTTCAGGAAGTAGACGCTATCTTTATTGATGGATTGAAATCATCGGGCTTATACAAAGATGTATGGCAGGCGGGAGCCATTTTTCTGCCGGTGCAGAGTGTGGGTGTGATGGGTGATGAACGTACCTACGAAAATGCTGTTGCTCTTCGAGCCGTTAGCTCAACCGATGGAATGACAGCCGACTGGTGCCATTTACCCTATGAATTTCTGGGTAAGATGTCGAACGAAATTATTAATAAAGTGAAAGGAATCAATCGTGTCGTCTATGACATCAGTTCAAAGCCGCCGGCGACGATTGAGTGGGAGTAAGTCAGAATTCCCATATACATGATTTAGCGATTTTAAAAATGAATGTCGAATATCGAACACCGAATACCCAACTACGAAGTTTTTTTTCACTTCGCTATTCGACATTCGGTGTTCGATATTCGAAATTATTTTTACCAATGCTGATTCTCCGCAGGCCCCTCTTTTCCTTTTTCCTTCTGATGTTCCTGGCGCTCCCTGCTTTGAAAGCGCAGGAGGTGAGCAAGTCGCTGCGCATTGAAAAGATCGATGGGAAGAAGTATTATATCCACACCGTCGCAGCCGGACAAACACTCTTCTCCATTGCCAAAGCGTATTCGCTGGAGGTGGCAGATGTGGTTAAAGAAAACCCCTCCGCTTCTTCCGGTATCAAGCCCGGGCAGGAATTAAGGATACCTCTTAGCCAGTCGGTTCAGAACACTTTCGCCGCTTCTTCTCAGACACGAACTTATAAGGTGGAAGCCGGACAAACGCTTTATTCCATTTCACGCCTTTACGGCATTACTGTGGATGCCATCCGAGCTGCCAATCCCGAGCTGAAGGATGGGCTCAAAGCAGGGCAGGTGATTAAGATACCTCCCGGTGGCACCGACGTGAAAGAAAACCCTTCTACGATCAATGCCGAAGCATTGAAGCCCAAACCACCTGTAAAAGAAGAAACGAAGATTTCCGGAACCAAAGAGAAGGAAAAAGAGAAAGAGAAAATAAAAAATATAGAGCTTAAAGAAAACACGAACCGGGTGACCGAACTGCCAAGCCCCGGAGATACAACCTTTGTACTTGTCAAAAAAGACAAATACCAGGTGGCCTTATTTCTGCCATTCCACCTCGAGAATGTGGACAATGTGGATGTTGACCGCATAGCACGGGATCTGGTGTCGATCAACCCGAAGACAGACATGGCTTTGCAGTTTTACCAGGGTTTCCGTCTGGGATTGGATTCGATACATAAGCTCGGCATGAATACAGAACTTTTTGTATACGATATCGACGAAAATGATTCTGCTAAAGTGGAGACTATCCTCCATAAGCCCGAAATGGGAAATATGAATCTGATTGTTGGGCCGCTTTCCAGTGCCAGTTTTCAGGCAGTAGCCCGCTTTGCCAAGAAGAAAAATATCCCTATTGTTTCACCTTTGTCGCAACAGAACAAGATCCTTCTCAATAACGACTGCGTCAGCAAGATGACACCTTCCGTAACTACCCAGCTGGAGGAAGAAGCTTCGTTTATTTTCAAGACCTATAACAAAGAAAACATTTTGCTGCTTACCAACAGCAACCCTAAAGAAGCTTCTTACACGCATATTTTCCGTACGCGTTTCAATGAGTTGCGCGGACCGTCAACTGTTGCCGATTCGCTGCATCTGGTGAAAGGCGCTGATGGCATGATCAAGGCTCTTTCTCTTGACAAGATCAATGTTATCGTCATCCCATCCAACAGCCAGGCTTATGTGACGGATATGCTTCGCACCCTGAATACGCTGCTCGAGAAATACCGTATCATTGTCTTCGGGATGCAAAGCTGGAGCGGCTTTACCAACCTTGATTACGAATACCTCAATAAGCTGCAATTGCATTATGCCTCCAACTCGTATGTCGACTATGAAAGCGATGCCGCGCTTAATTTTATTAAAAACTACCGCATTCTTACATCCACCGAACCGGGGCCTTATGCGTTTCAGGGCTATGATGCAGGTCTGTATTATCTGAACGCCCTGATGAACAAGGGAGTTAATTTCCGCAAGAAACTCGACCAGATCAAGTGGAAAGGAACACAAAGCTCTTTTGATTTTTACAAGACATCACCTGAAAGCGGTTTTGAAAACAAAGCCGTAAACCTGCTGAAAATACAGGATTACAAACTGATCCCCGCCCGCTAAGACCAATCGCCGGCCAAACACATTTCTTATGTTAGTCAAAGAAGATATCTCCAAATGGTTTATGGGTTTGCAGGACCGTATCTGTTCGGCGCTCGAGCAAACCGACGGTTCAGCCCAGTTCAGGGAAGATGCCTGGGAACGAAAAGAGGGTGGAGGTGGTCGCTCACGCGTCATCGGTCATGGAGCAATTTTCGAAAAAGGCGGCGTGAATTATTCGGCCGTTCATGGCAATACCCCTGAAGCCATTCAAAAGGCAATGGGTTTGCCTCCTTCGGAATTTTATGCAACGGGAGTGTCTATCGTATTGCATCCCGGAAGTCCCATGCTTCCAATCATTCACATGAACGTTCGCTATTTTGAGATGAGCAACGGCACCTGGTGGTTTGGCGGAGGCATCGATCTGACTCCAATCTATATCCGGGAGGAAGATGCACGTTATTTCCATAGCGAGCTGAAGAAAACCTGCGACAAGCACAAAACATCATTCTATCCCGACTTCAAGAAATGGGCCGATGATTATTTCTACATCCCTCACCGCAAGGAGACAAGAGGCATAGGCGGCATCTTTTTCGACCGGCTCGACTTCAAAACGGGTCTTACAAAGGAAGCGTTGTTTGAATTTGTGAAAGCTGTAGGCGAGACCTTCGTTCCGGTATACACCGAAATCCTGAAGCGCAACAAAGGTTTGTCGTTCACAGAACAGCAAAAGCAATGGCAATTGCTGCGCCGGGGACGGTATGTGGAGTTTAACCTCGTTTACGACAAAGGCACCAAGTT
>DASYGQ010000112.1:0-6999 GCA_035999585.1 Bacteroidia bacterium
CTTTGCCCAACAGGCTAAAAAAGATATTGTTCTGGAAGATATCTGGGCCCGTGCAGCCTTCCGCGCCAAAGGGGTGTTCGGGCTGAATTCCATGAATGACGGGCAGCATTATACCGCTTATGACATGACGGCCGGTAAAGAAGCCCTGGTGAAATACGAATACAAATCCGGAAAAGAAGTGGGCCGCATCTTTGAGCTCGCTGAACTGAAAGTGGAAGGAAAAGACAAACCTCTTTCACCGGATGAGTATTCATTCAGTCCCGATGAAACAAAAGTGCTGATTTCCACCGAAACCGAGCAGATCTACCGCCACTCCTCCCGGGAAGAAAATTATGTGCTGGATCTGAAAACCAAAAAACTGACACAGCTCTCTCACAATGGAAAGCAGCGCTACGCCACCTTTTCCCCTGACGGATCCAAAGTGGCTTTTGTTCGCGAAAACAATATTTTCCTGACAGACCTTGCCACCGGTAAGGAAGAACAGATCACGCCCGATGGGGAATTCAACAAGATCATTTACGGCGGCACCGACTGGGTATACGAAGAGGAGTTTGCATTCGACAAGGCTTTTTTCTGGTCGCCCGACGGGAAAAAGATTGCCTTTTACCGTTTTGATGAAAGCGCCGTGAAAGAATTCAGCATGAATGAATATGGGTCCGCGCTCTACCCCACCGAATACCGTTTCAAATACCCCAAAGCAGGCGAGAAAAATTCGGATGTATCTATCCTGATGTATGACCTGGCCACAACGAAAACCATTTCCATGAATATTGGCACCGAAAAGGATCAGTATATCCCCCGCATTGAGTGGACTGCCGATCCCAGGGTGTTGTGCATTATCCGCATGAACCGCCTGCAGAACAAAATGGAAATGATGCTGGCTGATGCAAACAACGGCAGTACAAAAACCATACTCACCAAAACCAGCAATACCTTTGTGGATATCCATGAAGATGCCGGCAACTTCTTTCATTTCCTGAGCGATAAGAAACGTTTCACACTCTGGATCGATGATGACGGCTTCAATCACATTTATCTGTATGACCTGAACGGCAATCTGATCAATCAGGTAACCAAAGGCAACTGGGATGTCATGAAATTCAAAGGAATTGACGAGAAAACCAATACCCTTTTCTACACATCCACCGAGTCATCACCCATGGAACGCGACTTATACAGCATCAGGCTCGATGGCAGTAATAAAAAGAAACTCAGTACGCGTAAAGGGACCAACGCTCCGGAGTTCAGCGAAGGCATGAAGTATTACATCAACGTGCAATCTGACGCAAATACTCCCGCCTATGTCACCATCAACTCGGCCGATGGAAAAGAGATCAGGGTGCTGGAAGACAACAAAGATCTGAAAGCAAAGATGGAAGGGTATAACCTGAGCAAGAAGGAGTTTTTTAAATTCACTACCAGTGAAGGCATTGAACTCAATGGCTGGATGATCAAGCCGCCCAATTTCGATGCTTCCAAAAAATACCCGGTATTCATGACCGTGTATGGCGGACCTGGCATCAATACGGTAAACGATTCCTGGGGCGGGCCGGATTATTTCTGGCATCAGTTGCTGGCAGAAAAGGGATATATTGTCGTATCGGTCGATAACCGGGGAACCGGAGGACGCGGGCGTGACTTTCTGAAATGCACCTACCGCCAGCTGGGCAATCTTGAAAGCAAGGACCAGATTGAAGCAGCCAAATACCTGGGTGCACAGCCTTATGTAGACAAGTCCCGTATCGGTATTCAGGGCTGGAGCTTTGGAGGGTATATGTCATCCCTGTGCATCACACGCGGATCAGATTATTTCAAGGCGGCAATTGCTGTGGCACCCGTCACCAACTGGAGGTATTATGACTCCATCTATACCGAACGTTACATGGGGCTGCCGCAGGACAATGCCAGCGGGTATGACGACAACTCCCCCATTAACCATGTCAAGGAGCTCAAAGGAAAATACCTGCTTATCCATGGAACAGCCGACGACAATGTGCATTTCCAGAATACCGTGGAGATGGTGGCTGCCCTGGTGAAGATTAATAAGCCTTTCGACATGTTTATTTATCCCGATAAGAACCACAGCATTGCCGGAGGCTATACCCGCATGCATTTGTTCACAAAAATGACTAATTTCCTGGTTGAAAACCTATAGTCAAAAGGAGCGCCGGCCTAAGATCCCCATGGGCTGGATGCTCCCCTGAGAAGGCCGGTCCCCGGAAGGGAAACCGGCCTTCTTCAATAATAGTATTTTGTTATCTTCGCAACATCTATTAACAAAACAATATGACGACACAAGCCAAACCAGCGCATCCGAAAGGTCTTTTTGTATTGTTCGCCACCGAGATGTGGGAACGTTTCAACTTTTACGGCATGCGTGCCCTGCTTACCCTGTTTATCGTAAATGCCCTGCTGATCAGTAAAGAGCAATCGTCACTTATCTATGGCGGCTTTCTGGGTCTCTGCTACCTGACACCCATGCTCGGTGGTTTTGTGGCCGACAGGTTTCTGGGCAACCGTTATTGCATCATGCTCGGCGGCACACTCATGGCCATCGGTCAGTTTTTGCTGTTTACAAGTGCCAGCATTTTCAGTTCCAACATCGAACTGGCCCGCACGACCTTGTATGTAGCTCTCGGAATAATCATTTTCGGCAACGGTTTCTTCAAGCCCAATATCTCCAGCATGGTGGGCAGCCTCTACCCGAAATCTGAAAAAAACAAACTCGATACCGCCTTCACCATTTTTTACATGGGTATCAACGTAGGTGCCTTCCTGGGCCAATCGATCTGCCCTATGGTAGGTGACCATACCACTGCCGACGGCATCCGTGATATTTTTGTATTCAAATGGGGCTTTCTGGCCGCCGGCAGCGCAATGCTGATCGGAACAATTACCTTCTTCCTTCTGAAAGACAAATATGTGGTAACACCCGAAGGAAGAGCCATCGGTGACCTGCCATCCAAAAGCCTTCATTCCGACTACGAAGAAGGCGAATCACAAAAAGCTAAATTTTCATCCATGGCACTCGGAATGGCTGTGATGGCATTTGCCGCATTGGGACTGATTTTCTTTTATGTATTCGGACAAAACACCATCTATTCGATCATTTACGCGAGTGGTATCACTCTGGCGGGACTGATCCTTTCCGACAGTTCCCTGACAAAGGTGGAGCTTCAGCGGATTCTTGTTATTTACATCGTCTCTTTCTTTATCATTTTCTTCTGGGCTGCTTTTGAACAAGCCGGCTCATCGCTGACGTTCATTGCCGATAACCAGACCGACCGGACCATTTTCGGATGGAATATGCCACCTTCCATGGTTCAGATCTTCAACGGTATTTTTGTTGTCATCTTCGCAATCCCATTCAGTCTGCTTTGGGACAAGCTCCGCAAGCATGGAAAAGAACCGATTTCTCCTGTTAAACAGGCCTTCGGACTGCTTCTTATTGCCCTGAGTTATTTCATCATTGCAAACAATGTAAAAGACCTGGGCAATCATGGTTTGCTGGGTGTCAAGTGGCTGATTCTTCTGTATCTCATACAGACCTTCGGCGAGCTTAGCCTTTCTCCTATCGGACTTTCTCTGGTGGGCAAGCTGGCTCCGAAGCGCTTCGCATCACTTTTGTTTGGCGTATTCTTCCTGTCTAACGCATCGGGATACGCATTAGCCGGTACCCTGGGTTCGATCCTTCCTCCTACCAGCGAACAATACCTGGCAGCTGAAAAACTGAATGTCGATCTGAGCGGGATCCTCGACGGTAAGGTGGAAGCTTCCGGAAAAGATCTGTTTACACTTTTGAAAATCAAATCGGCCAAGGTCGATGAGAAAGCTGCCAAAGCGAATCACCTCGATTTCAAACAGCTTTTGAAGGATCCCAAAACCGAACTCACTCCCGAACAATACAATCTCATCAAAGACCAAAAGATCATCAAGGCCGGCTATCCATCTTTTTGTGGATTCACGCTGCACAGTCTGTATGAGTTCTTCATGGTATTCGTGGTGCTTTGTGGTGTGGCGTCGGTACTTCTGTTCTCCCTCACCCCACTCCTGACGCGGATGATGCACGGAATCAGGTAAACACAAATACGGCCAGAAGCCTGATATGGAAACACTGACATTCAATAATTTTAAAATCAACACCCGGATCGATCTGGGTGTTGTTGTGCTGAGCGAAAAGGAAATCATTGATTTCGCCACTCTTTTCGATCCCCTGGAGTTTCATACCAATCCGGAAGTGGCCCGCAAGAGCTATTTCGGTGGTATCATTGCCAGTGGCCCGCACATCTTTAACCTTGTTCACCGGACCAAATGGATACCCATGTTCAAAGACACGGTTGTCTGCGGCATAGAGGTAAAAAGCTGGAAATTTCTCAAACCCGTTTATCCCGGTAAACCCATTCATTCGTATGTGACGATGGCGGATCTGAAGCCCAACCCCGAAAAACGCGTCATAGCGATCACCTGGTTTTATGAATTCATTGACGAGAGCGGTGAGCCTGTTCAAACGCTGGAGATGACTATTCTCCACAAACAACCCCGTGCCTGATCCTGAACGGCTGATGAACAAACAACTCACCCTGGACGAGATCCAGAACTTTAAAGGCAAATACCCCAAACAGATCTGGTATCTGTTTCTTTCCGAAATGTGGGAGCGTTTTTCATTCTATGGAATGAGAGGCATGCTTACGGTTTTCATGGTGCAGCAGCTGGCGATGAATGAAAAAGATGCCAATCTCCGGTACGGAGCTACGCAGGCTTTTGTATATACAATGACATTCGTGGGCGGATTGTTTGCCGACAAAATTCTGGGCTTTCGCAAATCTGTTTTCTGGGGCGGAAGCCTCATGGTGGTAGGAAGCTTTATTCTTTCTGCAGCACCTGTTCAGTTTTTTTACATCGGCATCAGCATCACGATCGTGGGTACCGGTTTTTTCAAACCCAATATCTCCACCATGGTTGGAAATCTATACCGCCAGGGTGATCCGCGAAGAGATGCAGGCTTTTCCCTGTTTTATTCGGGTATCAATATCGGGGCTTTGTTCGGCGGACTGCTTTGTGTATGGGTCGGTAAAGCCTATTCCTGGAACCTGGCATTCTCCTTTGCCGGAATCTTCATGCTCCTTGGATTGCTTATTTTCTCCTTCACTCAAAAAATGCTCGCTACCATCGGACTTTCTCCTTTGTCCGACAAGCTAAGTGCCGGCCGTAAAAAATTGTATGAATGGCTTGTGTACGCCGGTTCATTGGGTACCATACCCCTGATCCTTATTCTTGTCCGCAATACACGTTATACCGATTTGTTTATGTACACCGTAGGTCCGCTCACGCTGATCTATATCTTTTGGGAAATGCGCCGTTTCACACTATCTGAACGGAAGAAACTCTGGGCTGCCCTGATCCTTATCTTTTTCTCCATTCCTTTCTGGGGCTTTTTCGAACAAAGCGGAGGCTCACTCAGTCTGTTTGCGCTTTATAATCTGAAAGATAATTTCCTGGGGATGCATATCGATCCCAACGTGGTCAACAATTCAGCGAACTCCGTTTTTGTAATCCTGTTCAGCCCGCTCATCGGCTTAATCTGGCTGAAAATGCACAAAAAGAATCTGGAGCCGAATACGGTTATTAAGTTCGGACTGGGCTTTCTCTTCCTGAGTCTTGCCTTTTATGCTTTCTATGCCATCCGTTTCTTTACCGACGGCCATGGAATGGCCAACATGAACCTGTTCACGATCGCATACCTCATTATTTCCATCGGAGAACTCTGTCTGTCACCAATCGGGCTGTCGATCATGACAAAACTCAGTCCGCAGTCCCTCTGGGGTGTCATGATGGGTCTTTGGTTCCTGGCGAGTGCCTATGGTCAGTATGTGGCCGGTATCCTGGGAGCGGGCATGTCTACCGCTGATGACAAGGCTCCGCTCACTGAAAAACTGGCAGCCTATACCGATGGTTATAAGCAACTGGCCATTTATGCCCTGATCCTGGGTATCGTGATGATCGCCATCTCATCCTTTGTAAAAAAGCTCATGCAGGAAGTGAAATAAGCTTTTTGAGCTCTATTCAACCTGATTCAGAACCTTTTAGCGATTTTTCCGTTCAAACAAACGAGCCAACACAATCCAAAACTGATATTATTTAATAATTTTGTATAAATAAAGGCCGACCATGAGTAGCGAAGTCAAAACCGATATGGACCTGAAGGCCAAGATCGTTGAGATCCTGGAATCCAGAAAACTGACCTATGATGCGCTTGTTAATTACCTGGGCATTTCTCAGGCAGAGCTCGACAAGGCATTTGCCGAAAACACCCTCGAGATCCGGACGCTTGAGCTTATTTCCAAAGAGCTTCGCATTCCGCTCTATAGCTTTTTCAGAGATCCGGATCCCAATTTCAGTTATTATGGCAAAGGGGAAACGTATTACGACACCCATATCTGGGCTCCCAATGAGATCAATTTCCGCAAGGAGATTGAAGGCTTGAAGGCCGAGCTTGACAAATACAAATTCGAACTGGCCAAGAAAGAAATGATCATCCAGACTCTGGAAGAAGAACTTAAAACAAAAATGAAATGAAAAAGCTGATTACAACTGCACTGACACTTGCAGCCTTTACCCTGCTCCTTCTCAATACCTCCTGCGGTACCACCACTCCCAAGGAACCTGAAAAGAAAACCACTGAGATCAAAGCCGATACTGCCCGCAAAGACACGGTGAAAGCGCAGGCTTATGTATGCCCGATGGGCCCTCAGTGTGGACAAGGTCCCAGTCCCGGTAAATGCCCCAGCTGTGGCATGGAGATGAAACAGAATCCGGATATTACAAAGTAAAATACATCCATCTTTTTATAAAAAGGCTGTCATCCACCCGGTTGGCAGCCTTTTTCTATGCAGAAAACAGACTTTTGGATCCAATAATATCTCCATTCAGAGCATATTTCCGACAAAAACTGTTCTTTTTTGCTGATAAGTTCTGGAAAAGAGTGAATTTATGCCCTCA
>DASYGQ010000140.1:0-4915 GCA_035999585.1 Bacteroidia bacterium
CACCATAGGTATATTGAGCCAGCAGGTATGGGTTTCCTTCCTTGATTGTGCTTGGGTCAAGATAAAAACGGAAAGGGTTGAGCTGCCCGTAAGTGGGGCGGTCGATCCGGCGGCTGAGTGTGATGCCGAGTTCCTGGTTAGCGGTAATCCTGCGGTTGAAAGCCAGGCTGGGAAATAACTGAGCGTAATCAAGTGTGAATTTTTGCCCGGTACTCAGCTGATTCCCACTGGCAATTGTCTGCTCTATGCGCAGGCCGGCCTGAACTTTCGTCTTGTTGAAATTTCCGCTGAAGTTTGTATAGGCAGCGTTGATATTTTCGGTGTAGATAAAGTGATTGCTTTTTGAAGTGTCGTATTGCATTTCGTTGTTCTGAAGGCTGTAATATTTGAGGTCGTTATCTGCTTTTACATAGCTCGATTTGATCCCGGCTTCCAGTTTTGCTTCTTTGCTAAGTGGATGCGTATAATCTGCTTTCACGGAATAGATGTCGAGCATTCCACGCAGATTGCCGCTCAGAATATCGGGGCTGCGAAGAAGAGTGTTGTCGAGCGCATAATAATTGGTTGTGAAGTCCTGGTTGCTTTGATTTACATAATGGGCATAGTCGAGATCGGCGCTCAGTTCCCGGCCGGCTGTGTCGATCAGATGCCGCGCATTGAGATTGATGGCGACGTTATAATGATTGTCCTGTGTATGGTTAATGGTATTGAATGAAGACTGGCTTCTCTGAAGGCTGTCGATCACTGCGGATGTATTCTGGCCATAGGGACTAAACCGGTTGCTCATGCCGGTGACTGCTAATCCCAGGGTGGTTTTATCATTGAGAAAAAAATCAAGCCCGGTACGGACATTGTGCGAGCTGTAAGGAATAACAATGTAATTGTGCTGTGAGTAAGCCCCGTTGAATGCAGAGCCGGCATAGAACTGCCTGTATAAGGTAAGGTCATTCAGAGCCTTTCGGTAAGAATAGTTATAACTAAGGAACACATTGAACTTATCAGTCCGGTGGTTGATATTGAATCCCTCTGCGGTACGTGAAAATACACCTTGGCCGAACCCCGCGCTTACCGAACCATTGGTACCGGAGCGCTTGTCTTTCTTCAGCCGGATATTGATGATTCCTGCGTTGCCGGAAGCATCGTATTTGGCAGAAGGATTGGTGATCAGTTCAATTTTATCGACAGAACCGGCAGAAAGACCACGAAGGTAATTCGCCAGGTCGGTACCCGACATCATCGTTGTTTTCCCATCGATCATGACCATCACATTTTGTTTTCCTTTCAGACTGATGTTATCATTGCCATCTACTTTTACTCCGGGGGAATGTTGTAAGACCTCCAGAGTGTTGCTGCCGGCATTCAAACTGCTGCTACCTACATTGACTACCAGGCGGTCGCTGAGCTTTTCAATAAAAGGTGTCTTTGCTTCCACCACAACCTCTTTCAGCATCGTCGTCTGCAATTGAAGAGTACCCAGATCTGCGAGCATAGTGGATTCACTCAGTTCAATGGGCCGTGTGTGAAGCGTGCGGTTCCCCAAATGAGTGATGACCATAAAATAAGTCTGGAGCGGCAAAGCAGTGAATTCAAGTTTGCCGTCGGCTTCGGTTAAGCCTGTTTGTACAAGCGATGAATCCCTGGCCCTGAGTAACTGAACAAAGGCAGCATCAACCGGCTGGCTGAGACTGTCAGCTACACTCAGTCTTATTGTCCCTGAAGGCTGCTGTTGAGCCTGTATGAGCCCGGAAGTGCTGAGCGCGAACAAAAGAAATAAGATGCGGATACGTTTCATAAGCGGGAGGTTAGTCCTTGCAGAAAGAGTGGATTCTTATTAGTAAATGAGGCTCCGGGTTTGTGACGGGCCCTGATCGCATTTGTATGATTCGAGCTGAACGGAGGCCATGTTGATCAGAGGAGTGGATTCGCTGACTTCAACGGGTGTTGAGCTGAGGGGTTTGCAGTTGACGTGCTCCACGGAAATGTAATAGCGTTCGTAAGGCAGGCCGGTGAACTCCACAGTGCCGTTGGCTTCAGTCAGTCCTGTTTGAACAAGCGCTGAATCTTTTGCTGAATGAAGCTGCACAAATACACCGGTGGTGACATCAGAGCATGCGCCCTGTATTTTAAGCCGGATTGTGCCGGACTGAGCAGCTTTTAAGGGAAGATTACTGCAGAGAATGAACTGTGCTAGAGCGAATAATGTGAGTATCTGTTTCATTGCTTTGGGGTTTTGTTACAGCAAATGTAACGGGCCCTTTTGCGTATGGTCAGAAAGATTTTACAGGAGGTTGAAAAGAAAGGATGGAGCGGTAAAAATCAGGGATGAACGAAAAGCAGCGGGACAGAGCTATTGAAAGCCTTGCCGGCAAAGGGTTTTAGAGATCACAAAGAATGTTAAATGTTAAATATTTTAACCAAGTATTTTGAGGAGTTCTTTTTTCTTCTGCCTGGAAACTTCCACGCGCGATTCATCGTCCATCACCAGCATGCCTCCTTCTCCCCGGATATATGTTTTCACGAACTTCAGATTGACCAGGTGTGCGCTGTGCACACGGAAGAACATGGGTGCACTGACGAGCATTTCCTCGTAAATTTTCAGTGAGCGGGAAGAGGTAACGGTCTTGCCTCCGGTCAGGTGCAGAACAGAATAGTTACGTTCCGCTTCAATGCGGATGATAGCGTCGAATTCGAAGTATTCGATACCATCCATGGAAGGAACGGAGAGTTTTGTCACCTTACGCTCGCTACTGAGTTGTGCAAGCAGTGCTTCAACACGTGAGCTGCCGCCCTGTGTCAGCTTGGCTTTTTCTTCGGCGCGTTTCACAACCGTAATGAGTTCTTCATTGTCGATCGGTTTGAGCAGGTAATCCAGTGCCGAGTGTTTGATTGCTTTGAGGGCATAATGATCGAAGGCTGTAGTGAAAACAACTTCGAAGTGAATGTCTTTGGATTGGTTGAGCACATCAAATCCGTTGAGATGGGGCATTTCAATATCAAGGAAGACGATATCGGGTTTATGTCGCCGTATTGCAGCTTCCGCTTCCAGTGCGCTGTTGATTGTTTCAATGACGGTCACAGAAGGACAGTATTTGCTCAGCTTCAGATGAAGTGTTTCTGAGCAGTTCGCTTCGTCGTCGATAATCAGTGCCTGTAACATTACATGGGTGGTTTAGGGTGAATATTAGTTTTTATAGGAATAAGCAGCTCAACACGGGTCCCGGAGGCGCTTCCCTGTTCATCGGTTTTGTCGATGATGTTTATGCTCAGGTTGCTTTGATACAGAGAGTTCATGTATTCAAAACGTTCACTGGTGATAGAAAGACCCAGCGACTTGTGTTTGCTTGTTACCTTCTGTTGTTTGGAGCGCATGCGGCCAATGCCATTGTCCTCCACAATACATTTCAAATGCCCGTCGACCTGTTCGAACAATATGCTGAGTTCTGCCTTTTTGTCGATCAGGTGCATGAGGCCGTGCCAGATTGCATTTTCAACATAAGGTTGAATCACCATGGGGGGAAGGCAAAGGTTTTCAATGTCAAGATTTTCGTGTGCCCTTACTTTGAAACTGAATTTTGACGAGAAGCGCATGCTTTCGAGGTGAAGGTAGAGCTCCAGCATTTCCATTTCTGTTTCCAGAGGAATAAATTCGAAGCGTGAATAGGTAAGCACGCTCCGGATAAGCTGGGCAAAGGACGAAAGATAATTGTCAGCGGATTCGGTATCGTTTTTGAGAATGAAATGCTGTATAGAGGTGATGCAGTTAAAGATGAAGTGGGGATTCATCTGTGCACGCAGGGCTTTGAGTTCCATCTCAGTCATTTTTCGGCTGATTTCCTCTTTCTCAGAAATCCTTCTTTCAATGCTGCGGATACGCAATGAATACAGGAGGAAGATGATCCCGAGAGAAAGAACGGTGAGCAAGACAATAAACCATTTTTCGAGCCAGAAGGGCCTGTTGATGATGAAATGCAGTGTGGCTGGCTGTTCGCTTTGCACTCCGGAGCAATTGAGCGCGTATACGGTAAAGCTGTAGTCTCCGGGTGGAAGAGTCGTGTACTGGATGGAAGTGTTTTGAGTATAGTTCCAGGCCGTATCGAGGCCCTCCAGGATGTATTTATAACGGATCTTTGTATTTCCCTTGTAAGAGAGCCCGACAAAACTCAGCTGGATGTGATTCTGAAAATATTTCAGGTTTAGATATGTGCCGGCTTTTTGTTTTTCAGAACCAACTGTGATGTCTGTGAGGTATACGGACGGCGGAACGGAATTCGTAATGTGTGTATTGGCATTGAAGAAAAGTATACCCTGATTGGTGGCAGCCCATACGTAATTACCGCTTTTAACCACCTGGTTTATTTCATCCGATTGAAGGCCTTCACCGGCTGAGTAACGTTCGTAGGTAAACTGACCGGGACCGTTCTGTGTTATTTTATTAATGCCTTTGCTGGTTCCGGCCCAAACAATTCCTCCGGCGTCAATGAAAAGAGATGTGCAGGAATTGCCTGCAAGGCCTGTCTT
The DNA here is from genome assembly GCA_035999585.1 of Bacteroidia bacterium. Classification (GTDB taxonomy): domain Bacteria; phylum Bacteroidota; class Bacteroidia; order Palsa-965; family Palsa-965; genus Palsa-965. The sequence continues at coordinate 4,519 of DASYGQ010000140.1, forward strand.
TTGGGTGAGGTGATTGATTCGCATGCCTTTTTTTGTCACAATTCCGGCTCCTTTCGTGGCAAACCACCAGGTGCCGTCGGGGGCTACTTTGATGTCTTCTATCCGGTTCTTGAAAAGGGGGAGGCTGTCGCCCATGTAATAAAAAGTATTGCCTTTGTATTTCCATAAGCCATTGATACAACCGAGCCAGATGACTTCATGTTCATCACAGTAAAGAGAAAGGATTCTGGATTTTGTTTTTGTGAACATCAGCGACAAGCCGCTCAGTGGATCGATTTTCTCGAGATAAACATAATTGCCTCCCCAGAGGGAACCTTTTTTATTGCTCGCAAAGCACTTGATGGCCACTTTCGGATTAATAGTTCGAATGGAGCCTTTCGTTTCTTTCAGCGGATTG
>DASYGQ010000144.1:0-10806 GCA_035999585.1 Bacteroidia bacterium
CCCTTGCCCTTTCCTTAAAAACCCTTTCCGGGTATGTGGAAGGCATTGCAAACCTTGATCCGGTCAATGCTGAGAACATCATCATCAGCGCAGGCATGGCTGTTAAGAAGCCCTCTGTCCATGGGCCCAAGCTCTTTACCGCTAAACCCGGTAAAGCAGCCGGCTCGGTGAATCTCGACAGCAAAGCGGAAAAAGGAGCGGTCTATGTCTATGAAATGACAACCGATCCCAATACCCCCGCCAGCTGGACGAACATTTACATCGGCAAGACAACCAAGTTCCTGAAAACCGGCTTGAGCTCCGGCCAGCGCTATTACTTCCGCGTGGCTGTGATCATCAAAGGAGTGCAGGAACCCTGGAGTCCCGTTGTGAATGTGGTGATTGCCTGAAGGGTGCGATTATGATTGAGAGAGGCGCCTTTCCTTTTGGGGAAGGCGCCTTTTTTTAAAAAAGAATATTCAATATTCAACTATCAATGCTCAATTCTCAAGTAAAGAAAGGAAAAAAGAAAAAGGAATATCGAATATCGAACGCCGAACTCCGAATATCGAAGTGCCGAAAGGCACAAGCCAACCATTGAAATCCTTTTAGCCCAGGTCTCTTTTTAGCCCCAGGCTTCAGCCTGGGGTTTTGGGGGTTTGGGGTTTTTGGATTTTGGGGTTTGGGTTTGTTGAATTTATTTTTGGTATCAATGTTTAATTTGAGATTCCTTCTTCTCGTTATTTGATATTTCCTTTTTCAATGAGAATTGATTATTGAGCATTGAATATTGATTATTTATTTCCCTTTCGATATTCGGCGTTTGAAATTCGTCTTACCTATCGGTTTTATCCTATTTTTACTTTCTGATGCAACCTCTGACATTCATTTTGCATCTATCCATCAGCAGCTTTCTTATAATACCTATTTGGCGGTCACCGAGGCAGAATTGATAGCCGGCTGCAAAGCCGGGAAACGTGACTTGCAGAAAGCGTTATACACGCGTTTTTCTGCGAAGATGCTTGGCGTTTGCCTCCGCTATACAAAAAACAGGGACGAGGCGGAAGATCTGCTGCAGGAAGGATTCATCAAAGTGTTTCACAACATTGAACATTTTTCGGCCTCAGGCTCTTTTGAAGGCTGGATCCGGAAAATCATGGTTAATACCGCTCTGGAAAGTATCCGGCGTCGTAAGATCGAGTTCAGCACCACTGACATTCAGCAGCTGGAGGATGATTACGAAGCCGATGCCAATGTACTAAGCCGCCTGGGCCATCAGGAACTCCTGATCATGATCCAGAGCTTGTCACCCGGATATCAGCTCATCTTCAATCTTTATGCTGTGGAAGGATACCAGCATAAGGAAATCGCTGCCATGCTGAATATTTCGGAAGGCACCTCCAAATCGCAGTTTGCCAGGGCAAGGCTTATCCTGCAGGACAAAATTAAAAACGGACTCATACAGAAGCTTTCTTCAGAGCATGGAAGAGGATAAGAAACATATGGAAACGCGAAAGCTTTTTCAGGAAGCCCTTGCTGACCTGGAAGTTCAGCCTTCCCCGCAGGTTTGGGAGAAGGTGGAAGCGGCGCTCGATCGTGGAAAGAAAAAGCCGGCCGGATGGTGGTGGCTTGGCGCAGGCTTGCTCCTCCTGCTCCTCAGCGGTGCTGCGCTCTGGTATTTCCTGCCAGTTTCGCCTGGATTGAACAGGCATCCTGTTTCTGTTGCCCTTTCCAAATCTGACACAACAAACAAAGCCCATGCGAATACCTCCAGTACGCGCGCTGCAGATACAGTCATAAACAAAGCGCCTGAACCAAAAACAATGACGGTTGCAACAGATTCTTTAATTACACCCAGTCCGGTATCTGAACAAGCAGAAATAACAGGTGCTCCCTCCGCTTCATTCGATCGGAGAACAAAGACCATTTTTTCTAACGGGGTATCAGAGCCAGTGCAAAATCAGCGTAGTATCTCTCAGGCTCCTTCTTATCATTCTGCCAGCAGCCAGACCGGAGCACCTCCATCATTAAATAATCCTGCATCCGGAAAGCCATCCGATGCTTCCCATACGGCAAACTCAAGCAATCCGGTTAGTCAAAAACAATTAATCTCCACAAAGCAAAAGTTTGCCGGTGACTCCGGCATGAAATCTCAAACATCAGTGGTAAAAGAAAGTGCATCCAACCAGGGCAAAAATACTGCCCGAAGTCCGGATGCAGTGAACAAACCACTTTCCCCTGCCAAAACCGGAAGTACTGACCCTAAAAAAGACAGCACTTCTTCTTCACTTGAAAAAGCGCTTGCATCGAAGGCTGCAGAAGAGATGAAAGCGACTGCAAGTCAAAAAAATACTGCTGTTGCAGATTCAACTTCGAAAAAGCTTTCCGATGCAGGAAGTAAACCTTCTGAGCAAAACCTGCCAGAGCTAAAAGCATCTTCCACTCCACAATCCAAAGACTCACTGGCTGGAAGCATCAAGCCCCTGAAGAACGACAGTGCTCTTATCAGGAAAGCAGCAGACTCTTTGCTGGCTGCCACACCTAAGCTCGGTCCGAAAACGGACTCGGCAAAAGCACAGGAAGCATCACTCCCCGCTTTCAGCATATCCGGCTATTTCTCTCCGGAGTTTGGCAAGAACATGATTCAGAACAACAAAAGCAATTTCAATGTAGGAAATGAAAATCAGAATCCCCGGGCTGCAGGTGGTGTCCGCTTTGGCATTTCTTTCCGCGACAAAGTGGAAGTGAGTATTGCCTGTGCTTATTCGCAGGTAAATCAGGAATCCAACAGCCAGGTTTTCTATTTCCCGAAAGCTCTTTCACAGCCTTTTGTGTTTAACTCATCTTTTGGGGACATGGCCGTACCTGCCGCTGCAATGCTTTCCACCTACAGCCAGCTTGCTCCGGTTACCATGTTCAAAGCCAAATATCAATACAGTGAAACACTGGGGTTGTTGAATCTTCCAATCAGTGCAAGCATTCACCTAAACAAAGGCCGCTTCCGAACCTATGTATCTGCTGGCATTAACATTCAATATGCTTTTAGCCAGCACGCTACTCTTGAGGTTATCAAGGAAAATGAAACGGTACGGGAAGAGTATAGCAGCCTGGATGTGCGCAAACTCAATTATGCCGCAGCTCTTGGTTTGGGTGCTGAATACAGCATCAGCAAACACATTGGCGTATTTCTCGAACCCAATGCCCGACTGAACCTCTTAAGCACAACCAATAACACCGCTACAGTCAAGTCCTCTGCTTATTTCACCGGTTGCGCAGCCGGCATTAAGGTTTCATTATAAGATCCTTCTCTTCTGCCAGCCTCTTCGTTAAGGCTGATTAATTTGTTAATTTTGCTGCCAGTACGGCACAAAATGAAATATCTGTTTTTGTTTTTTCTGTTCTCTCTTTCTTTCCTGACCATAAGCGCTCAGGATACTATTGTGCGCCGCAATGGAGAGCAGGTGGTTGCAAAAGTTCTGGAAGTGAATACCACCGAGGTCCGTTATAAAAGAGCTGATGCTCCCGATGGCCCCGTTTATGCAGCAGCCAAGTGGGAGCTGCAGTATATCATTTATGCCGGTGGAAGAAAAGAATCCTACCTTGAATTCAATCCTCCTCCTCCACTCCTTGCCCGGCCTGTTGACCTGAGCATACAAATCAGCGGATCATCATACTACTACAAGGAACACCGCATTTCCGAACGTGATATGCTGAATGTGGCACAACAGCGTAAAGACAAAAAAGTGGATCTGATGATACGCGAGACCCGTGACAAAAGACTGATTCAGACGGCTTTTTTTGCAGGTGGCTTGTGTTTTTTCACTTCCGGCCTGTATGTATATGCCACCAACCTCCCGCGCCGCAGAGGCAGACGTGGAGCGCCTGTCAGCACAGCCAGTTCGGCGACGGCCAGGCAGAATGCAGGTTATCTGTTGCTGGGCGGGGTAGCCTGTGAGGCTGTGGCTGTGGTGTTCAAGATAGATCGTGTGCGCCATGCACACATGGTTACCACCTTGTATAATCAATCCCTCCTGCAATAAAAACCGTGTATTTGTTAAATCAGCTATTATCCCCGGGTGATATATGGTTTTTGCCCTTACAAGTATTTTCTTAAATTTATGCCACGATAATTCCCAGACATGAAAAAACTTATACTGTTAACAGGCTTCCTGTTCTGCTTCAGCACAATTCAGATGTTTGCTCAAGCTCCTGCAACAACTGTTGAAGAGCCCAATTGTTACCTGAAGTGGCTCAAGAAATTTGAAGAGCGCGGAGCGGATGACGTGGCAAACGGCACCTACACCGATGTGATCATTACATTCCGCAGCGGAAGTAATGGGCAATGCTTTAATGGCAAAGTTGACGTGAAGGACAATAACGTAACTGCTTTTTACATCCGGCGCGAAGATGGGAGCTATGAGGAGGTGAAAAAGAAAATGAAGCTGAACGGTCCTGTGGCCATCATCGGCGGCGTATCACAAACCATGCTTACCACGGAAGACGAACTGATCAATATCATGTTCGTGAAAAAGATCCGGCCCAAGAAGGCCGGCTTTCAGAAGGCAGTGGAACCGACTGACGATTAAAGAGCGGGAAGATAACTGATACGATGGAGCAGATGAGTTAAAACGAAATTGTCAGTTTCAAATGCCCACCCAGTCCTTGCTGTATAATTTTCATTAGCGTTGATAAGCGAATATCGGAAGTATTATTTTCAATACGGGAGATATAAGATTTATTTGTCCCGCACTTTTCTGCCAATTCTTCCTGAGTCATTCCACGTCTCGTGCGTGCCTCTTCTAAAAGCACTCCCAAATGAAAGGTTTCGAATCCCTGCTTCCATTTCTCTCTCTTTCTTGCTCCTGGCTTTCCGTACTTGCGATCAAGAATTTCATCTAGGGTGGTGATATTCTTACCTGCTGTTTTTTCATTTTTATATTCCTCCATTATTTTTTCAATGCCCGGACAATTTCCTGTTTTGGTGTTTTTTGTCTCTTATAGGCAACAACCTGGCGCTCCAACTTCACATACAAAGTTGACTAATCAGACAACTTATTCAAAATAAAAAAGGGAAAGAATTATTTTTTCTCTTTCCCTTTTTAGTCTTCTTATTTTCTCTGCAAGGACTTATACTTTTCCACTCCCTTATCCAGCCATCGGATGTATTTCTGAACATCAGGGTCGTAACCTGTTGAGTCGCTTAGGCGTTGCCCGTCGGGGGCGATGATACGGTGCTGAGGCTGGGAATTGGCACCATAGGTATTCGCCTGAAGATAGCTCCACTTGTTTCCAATTGTTTTCAGCGTACGTTTTCCGTTCCATTCCACTTCCTTTTGTTCTTCGGCCGGCAATTCTTTGGCATCATCCACATACAAAGAGACAAGGACAACATCTTCATTCAACCGGCGCTTTACTTCCGGGTCGGTCCAGACATACTGTTCCATTTTACGGCAATTGGCACAAGCCAGTCCGGTAAAATCAATCATGATGGGTTTGTTCACCTGCTTTGCGTATTCTGTTGCGTATTTAAGATCATCAAATACAATGATATTGTTGGGTTGCAGCAAATGTGCATGTTCCGGCACCTTGCGGCCATCCGAAATTTTAGCGGTACCGAATCCTTCAGGCGACTCGCTGTAAAATTGCGGCGGTGCCAGTCCGCTGATCAATTTAAGCGGTGCTCCCCATAAACCGGGGATCAGGTACAGCGTAAAGCTGAACACCAGCATAGCCATGAGCAGCCTTGGTATAGGAATATGGACGACCGGTGCATCATGTGAAAGGCGAAAGCCACCCATCAGATATACACCGAGCACACCGAATATAATAATCCAGATCACCAGGAAAACTTCTCTGGTGAGGATGCCTGCCTGCTCCACCAGGTCGGCATTGGATAAGAATTTAAAAGCGAGTGCAAGTTCAAGAAAGCCCAGGAAGACTTTCACCGTATTAAGCCATCCGCCTGATTTCGGAAGCGTGTTCATCCAGCCTGGAAAAGCAGCAAAAAAGCCGAAGGGAAAAGCAAGCGCCAGAGCAAAGCCAAGCATTCCCCAGAAAGGACCGGACCCTCCGATTGAAGCTGCCTCCACAAGCAATGTACCGATAATAGGGCCGGTACAGGAGAATGAAACCAGGGAAAGCGCCAGCGCCATGAACAGGATACCGATGATGCCTCCACGGTCAGATGCACTATCAACCTTATTGACAAAAGAACTTGGCAGCACAATTTCAAAAGCGCCCAGAAAGGAAATCGCAAATACAACAAGTAAAACGAAGAAGAAAATATTGAACCACACATTGGTCGACAATCTGTTGAGTGCGTCTGATCCAAAAAAGAAGGTGACGCCAAGCCCCAGCAATACATACATGAACACGATGGAACCTGAGTATATCAGGGCGTTGGTTACTCCTTTTGCTTTTGTTTTGCTGCGTTTGGTGAAAAAACTCACGGTCATAGGTATCATCGGAAACACGCAAGGTGTCAACAGAGCAGCGAAGCCCCCCAGGAAACCCAGGACAAAAACCACATACCAGGAACGGCTAGCCGCCTTTACCGGCATGGCCTTTTGAGATTCAACCGCAGGTTCTTTTCTCTTCACACTATCTTTCTTTGCTTCTGCAGGGTGAGATGTGGGTGAATCTACCGCTACGGGCAAAACCTTTTCCACAACATCTTTTCTGGCTGCTGAAGCCGGGTCTTCTTTTTTGACCGCATCTTTTTTATCCGGAGTGTTTTCCTTGGCAAGAGGTCCTTCAGGAATATCAAAGACAAAATCAACCGGCGGAGAAAATGGAACGCATTGTGAATCGTTGCAGGTCATACCATTGATGGTTCCCTTGACTTGAAATGCTTTTGGAGAAAGCCGCTTTATTTTTTGGTGAAAGACTGCTCCTCCCTCGAAATATTTGATGAAGGCATTGTTGAATACCGGCTCTGCCTTCTCGATAGATTTCGGTTCTGTTGTTTTACCCAGTCGTTTGTAATCTGCTGAAGAAGAAAAACTAAACTCAGTGGGGAGGGGACCATCGTTTGTAGGATCCTGAGAATAGAGGTGCCATCCCTTTTCGATGTTGGCTGTAAAGATCAGTTCATATTCTGCGGATTGAAGGGTATTGACTGTAAAGGTCCACTTCACCGGCACTTTCAGTTGTGCACTGGCTGCAGTGGACAATAAAATCAAGAAAATAAAAAATTTCTTTATCATAAGATCCGAAGATAGTCTATTCAAAATTACGAATTATTTGATCTTAAGGATTGATCGCTATCTTGCCTTTGGTGCATATAAGTAAGGGGAAAGCGCGAGCCTTCCCCTTATTAACAATAATTAACGGTTTATTACAGTCAGATTTTAATTTCCTGAATACGGTGGATCGGAATGACCATGCCGCTCTTCAATATAATACGTTTATCAGTTGAACCCCAGATGGTGGTTTCGATTTGTTTGAGACCGTCGGCATCCTGAAACATGATACGGACTTTCGTGTGTTCAGTATTACCCAGATACACCGCACGTTCAATTTCATTTTTTCTTTTCAGAATTGCTGCTGGGTTAAACAGCACATCCGGCTCAGGAAAGCGCAGATCAGATACAACTTCTTTGTCGATCAGAACAGGTTTTTCGGTTGCATTTTGCATAGCGCTCAGGTTTAAATTGTTTATCAATCGTTTGATAGAGCCGACAAAACCGCCAGGGAGAATGTGAGTGTGAAGATTCTCCGAAGCGTTCTTTCTGTCAGAAATCAAATTGCTTAACGCTATATTACAACTTTTATCAATGCAAGTCAAACATTATTTTTCAGCATGTTGCCGGATAACATATCGAATTGCCTTTAAAAGGTCGTTCGCTCTCTGAGATCCTATTCGGTATATGGTTCCATCCCGATGAGTCAATTCAACTGCCTCATTTCCACGTGAATAGAATCTGATTTTGCCCTTAAAATAGTGGTGATAAGAAGGCCTGTTAACCAGCGTTTCCTTGAAACGAACCTTCTTGGCCGATACAACATCACGCAAAGGAATATCCACCTTACGGGCCTTCCAAAAGCCCTGCAGGGTAATGCCCTGAGTAGTTACTCTTGTCCGCAGATGCAGCACAAAGATGAGTATGATGGAAAGCAGCAGAACACCCAGTCCAAGCAAAAAAAATAAATGCCCGGATCCTTCAATCTGTCTGACTGGATAGGCTCCGATACTGATGGCACCCACATCCACTGGTTTTGGGTTTTCCGACCAGTAGTACAGTACAAAACAAAAAATGGCGAATATTGTCCGGCGGACAATGGAATACTTGTTATAGCCGAGGTATTGTTTTTCCTCGAAGAGGATAGAACCGGACATAGGTCAAAGATAGGCATTTAGCCTACATGGGTACAGAAGACTTCCTGTGACGAAGGTTCCAGCTTAAAGCGCTCATCGATGCGGTGCCCTACCACCCAGGCAATCTCGCCACGGCTTACAAGAACCCAGGCATTGTCTTTCATTGACTTGCTGAAATGTCCATCGGTAAAGAAATCGCTCAGTAATTTTGAGCCCTTCATGCCCAAAGGCTGAAACCGGTCACCTGCTTTCCATTTCCGAAGAAGCAATGGAAAATCAAGCTTCCCCGCATCCAGAAATGCCTCTGAAGGAAGTGAGGTGGGTACAAACTCTTTGGTATGGGGGAAGATATCCGTGCTAAATGAAAAGGGCAAGTTAAATACAGCCTTTGTTTTTTCGAGCAGGTATTCTTTCTCGTCACTTGTTCCGGTTTTTTTGCGAATCAGCAAACGGTCACGTTCCACATATAAATCGTGTGTGGATGAATGAAACATTTTACCAGTCCCTGTATTTTCTTCCAAAAATTCCACCAGTGAAGTCACTGTTGTTTCTTTAAATCCAAAATCTTTCAGGCAGCTGTAAACATAGAACCGGAGAGGTTTCCATTCTTTCAAATCCTTTCGAAGTATGAAATAACCGGTTCCATCACTTTGAATAACCTGGGCTTTCAGCCTATTCTGAAAGCCATTGATCACCTCCGAGGCATCACCCAGATATTGCATCTCGTTCTGGATCGTTTTACGAAAAGCCGGGCTCAGTTGTTCAAGTAAAGGCACCAGTGAATGCCGGATGCGGTTGCGCAGATAGGCATCGCTTGCATTGCTGCTGTCGTTGCAATAAGATATGTGCTCCTGCTCTGCAAAATTCAGGATATCCTGCCTGGAAGCAAACAACAAAGGTCTTCTGATTTGATTATTCCTGAGCGGGATACCGCTAAGACCATCTATACCGGTGCCCCGGATGAGGTTTACAAAAAACGTTTCCATCGAATCATCGGCATGGTGTGCAGTACAGATACAGCTCAGCTTCAGCTCTCGTCTGATTTGTTCAAACCAGTCATAACGCAAATCGCGCGCTGCTTCCTGGATCGATTGTTTTCTGTCAGCGGCGTATTTCTCTGTGTCGAATTTTTTCGCGTAGAAATCAGCGCCAAAGGAAGCTGCCAATTTTTTCACAAATGCTTCTTCTGCATCTGATTCGGTTCCGCGAAGAGAAAAATTACAATGTGCAACAGAAAAGGGAATGCCTGCCTGCTTAAACAGATGGGCCATCACGACGGAATCAGCACCACCGCTCACGGCAAGCAAAACTTTGTCCTCAGAAAGGAAAAGCCGGTTGGCCTGAATGAATTGTTTGAAGCGGGCGAGCATACCCCAAAATTAAGGATTATTCCAATGTGGCATGGAGCGCAAGAAGCATGCCTTTGGCTTTGAGCAGACATTCCTCATATTCTTTTTCCGGGTCAGACTGATGTGTGATTGCACTTCCAACCGTAATCGACACGTACTTCTTCTCTGAATCATACAGGATACTTCGAATCACAACGCTAAAGTCAAAATCGCCTTGCGGGGTAATGACCCCCAAAGCGCCTGAATAGAGGCCCCGCCGGCTTCGCTCGTATTTTTCAATCAGTTCCATAGCACGTATCTTGGGTGCGCCGGTCATTGAACCCATAGGGAAAGTGGCCCGAAGGATCTCCGCAAATGAAGTGTCAGGTTTTAAGGTACAGGAAATCGTAGAAATCATCTGGTGTACCTGCTCAAAGGAATAAATTCCGAACAATTCATCCACTTTAACACTTCCTCTTGCAGCAATGCGCGACAAATCATTCCGAACCAGGTCCACGATCATCACATTCTCGGCGCGTTCCTTTTCATCAGCTGAAAGTTCTTCTTTCAGGCGTTGATCTTCAGCCGCATTGTTGCCACGTCGACGCGTTCCTTTAATCGGCTGTGAATACAGATGCGTTCCTTCTTTTCTCAGAAAACGTTCGGGACTGGACGAGATCAAATAAATATTATCCTTCCGCAGAAACGCTGAAAAGGGTGCAGGAGATAATTCCTGCAGGTGCCTGAAAACCTGAGCCGGATTAATTTCCACGCCGGAGGCGTAAAACTCCTGACAGAAATTCATCTCATACACCTCCCCGGCAAGGATTCTCTTTTTGATTGATTGAACCGCGCGGATATATTCTTCCTTGCCAAATCGTGTTTTCATGCGAATGGACACAGGCTGATGTTCCAGACCATGCTCATCAAACAGGTTGTTCAATATCTCTTCCGCACCAATTTCCCTGGGGTTTTTCCCCGGAAGAAGATCCTCCCATCCCTGACCCTGATTGCGAAAAGCAAGATCCGGCTTTTTGAAGCAAAAATCAGGCAAGGAGAATGAATCAGGATTATCGGAACCAAGTGATTCAATCCTGTTTTTATAATCGTAGGAGACAAAACCATACTTCCAGGACTTATCTTCCAGGTCGGGAAATGTATCTGAAATTGCATCATTTTCAC